>NHFB01000048.1 GCA_002170285.1 Betaproteobacteria bacterium TMED100 | reverse complement strand
AAATTAATAATTTTCATTGGGTCAAATTTTACTAACCCCATTACTTATCTATAACTTTAAACAATTAAAAACTGTAGATTTTATTTAAAACATTACCACTGTTATTTTAAGTACACATTTTAATGAATAAAAATAGATTTATTTTTCATAAGGACCACACGAAAATGTTAGAAGTTATAAAAAAAAGTATTGAAAACGAAAGCATTGAAAAAAGACAATCTTTGGAGAAACTTTTGAATAAAATTGCACTAAATGTTCATAAGTCTAAGTTACACTAGCATCTTTAAAATTATTGATACAATGCAAGCAGTAAANGCAAAACATGAGTCAGTTAAAATTTTAATAAATACCTTAATATTTTTATTTATCGTTTATAAGCCTTAACAAAAGAGCAGTAGTATCTAATTTGCCGTGACCAGAGACATGAAGTTCCTCATAAAAATGCTCAACTAATCCTGTCACGGGCAACTTGGCATTAATTTCTTGTCCTTTTTTCAAGGCAATTGCCAAATCTTTTCTCATTAAATCCACAGCAAAGCCAAAGTTGTATTCACCTTCAAGCATCGTAAACCCTCTATTTTTCATTTGCCAACTGCTAGCCGCACCTTCACTGATGGTTTCGAGAACTTTTTTCATGTCAATGCCTGCTTTGTGGCCAAAGTTGATCCCCTCAGCCAATCCTTGAATCAAGCCAGCTATACAAATTTGATTAACCATCTTTGCTAATTGACCAGAGCCATGCTGACCAATTAACAATGAACTCTTGGAGTACAATTCAAGTATTTTTTTTGATCGTTTATAAATTTCGGGATCACCTCCACACATAATTGAAAGTTGACCTTTGCGTGCGCCTAAATTTCCACCTGAAACGGGAGCATCCATGAAGTGAATATTTGAATGCAACGCAATTTTTGATATTTTGATTGCTACGTCTGCTGAGGTTGTGGTGTGGTCAATAAAAACACTATCCTTTTTCATAGNTTTGAAGGCACCGTACTCACCTGTAGTAATTTGCTCAAGGTCTTTGTCTTTGCCAACACAACTAATAACAAAGTCAGCACCAATAACAGCCTCATTAGGAGTTCTTGTATACGCGACTTTACAGTCAGAAAAGGCATTAACTAAATCAATGCTTTTTTTAATATTACGATTAAAAACTGTCAGCGAATAACCAGATTTTGCTATGTGTCCGGCCATAGCAGCACCCATNACACCTAAACCTATAAATGCAATCTTTGCATTTGAAACGCATTTATACTCTTTGGGATCAATATAAAAATTTTCCAACTAATTTTCTTTGATAGGTTTACCCTTTGGTGAAAAAACNGCTAAAGGTAAATTAAGGTTGTTTATGTTTTTATGAAACAAAACGTGAGGTCTTAATGAGATTGTAGGCATTTGGAATGAGATATTTTTAGTTAAATTTGTAGTTTCATTGTTGCTTCTAATGAATATTTCGATCTTTTCTCCTGGTCTAAGTTTATGGTGTGATGGAGTAGTACTATGATTAAAAAAATCCACAAAAATTTTAATTTGTTTTTGTCGTATCTTTTCATTAGAAGAGACCATTGATGAGTAAACGCTAGGGGAAAGAAATGAAATAAAGCTTAATTTCCCTAACGATGTGCATAGTGACCGTCTTTTATTCATAATTTAATGTATTAAATGTTTATGGTTTGAATAATCCAAGTTGAATTGAAAGACCAATTAGTGCGCTACTTCTGCCTCCAGTTCTGCAGTATACAAGAATAGGTTTAGGAAGTTTGGTTAAATGTGATGCCATTTTTGTTGCTTCAGATTCAGAATGGTTAGAGCTTGCAACAGGCAAAAACTCAAAAAAAACTCCTAATTTTTTAGCTTCATTTTCAATACTTATCTTAGTAGGCTGATTAATATCTGATTCAAAGTCAGGCCGATTACATATAATGCTCTTGAAACCCATATGTTTTAAGGAGCTAACACTTTCCGGGGNAATTTGGCCGGAAACTGCGATATCGTTTGTAAGCCACTGAGGAGTGTTATTCATAAAAAGTCCGATAAAATAATCAAATGATTAATTAAAGTTTTAAATACAAAATATATTAGTTTAAATTCTTTTCTCTACTTATTTTGTTATCGTATAGATATTATTTTTTTTTGGCAAAAATTTGTTTTCTTCTTAATATATCAAATTTGGAATTTTTAATGGAAACTGATCATACAGACTTACTCAATTTTTTATTAGAAAAAAAGTATAATTTAAAAAACAGTGATTCTTTTATAAAGTTAATGATGGGAATTACTGACGCCTGTATATCAATTTCAAAATTAACTTCAAATGGAGAAATTGGTGGAATTCTCGGTAATCTTTCAAGTACTAATATACAAGGTGAAACTCAAAAAAAATTAGATGTACTGTCCAATGACATATTTATTGAAAAGCTCTGTAAACAAAAAATTGTTTCTGGCTTGATTTCGGAAGAAAATGAAAAACCTATTCTCGATAAATATAATCANGATTATCCTTATACAGTTTTTTTTGATCCTTTAGANGGATCATCAAATATTGATGTTAATGTATCTGTTGGTTCAATTTTTTCAATTTTTGAATACGAAAAACCTATTGACCAAAATACAGGAATAATTTTAAAACCAGGAACTCAGCAGATTGCAGCTGGCTATGCTTTATATGGACCATCAACGATGTTGGTTTTTTCTTTAGGTGATGGTACATTTGGTTTTACTTTTCAGAATTCAAGCGAAAAATTTCATCTTACACATCCTAATATTGATGTTCCTAGTGCTACCAACGAATTTGCAATCAACACAAGCAATCAAAGATTTTGGCTACAGCCAGTAAAACGTTATATAAAAGAATGCAACGATGGTAATGAGGGGGATAGAGACAAAAACTTTAATATGCGTTGGACTGGTAGTATGGTTGCTGACGTGCATAGAATATTCATGAGAGGTGGTATTTTCATGTACCCACAAGACTTAAAAAAACCTGAAAAAGCTGGAAGGTTAAGACTAATGTATGAGGCAAATCCGATGGCTTTTTTGATGGAGCAGGCTGGTGGTAAGGCAACAACCGGAAGGCAGAAGCTTTTGGGTATTGTTCCAGATCACATTCACCAAAGAATTTCAGTAATTATGGGATCTAAAGAGGAAGTTGAGAGGGTAGAAAGATATTACGAAGAACACGAAAAAGGCGAAGATGTTGAATTTAAATCACCATTGTTTAAAGAAAGATCACTTTTTGAGAAACCTGAATAAATCAACATTTTTGTTTGAGATTTAATAATGTCTATATCTCATCCAATAGTGGCAATTACTGGATCATCGGGTGCTGGAACTTCAACTGTTCTTCACAGCTTTAGGCATATTTTTAGGCGGGAGAAATTAATTGTCCAAATTGTGCAAGGTGACTCCTATCATAGATATGATCGTGAAGGAATGTTTGAAGCGATGAGAGTGTCTGAGCAAAAGGGAAATACAAACTTTAGTCATTTTGGGCCTGAAGCCAATTTACTTGAGGATCTGGCTGAATTATTTGCTCATTATGGAAAGTCTGGAAAGGGACAGTTTCGTAGATATTTGCATAATGCAGATGAAGCTTCGTTTTACAAGCAAGCCTCCGGCACATTTACGCCATGGGAACCTATTAGAGATAATACTGACCTCCTGTTTTATGAGGGTCTTCACGGGGGATATAAACATAATGGAATTGATGTTGCTAAGCACGTTGATTTATTGGTTGGCGTCGTACCCATAATAAACCTAGAGTGGATCCAAAAACTTCACCGTGACCAGGTCACCAGAGGATACTCTCAGGAAGCGATAGTAGACACCATATTAAGGAGAATGCCAGATTATGTGCATTACATAACGCCTCAGTTTTCAAGAACACATGTTAATTTTCAACGTGTTCCAACTGTGGATACTTCTAATCCATTTGCTGCTAAAGATATACCCTCAGCTGATGAGTCGATGGTTGTAATTAGGTTTGCAGACCCTAAGGGCATTGATTTTCCTTACTTGTTATCTATGTTGGATGGCTCAGTAATGACCAGACCTAACACTATTGTAATTCCCGGAGGTAAGATGGGGTTAGCAATGCAATTGATATTTACACCTATGGTTTTGAGATTGGTTGAGGCAAAGAAGAAGGCATGAATTTGAATTATTTTGAGTTTTTTAACAACATATTTGTTTTCATGATTTGCAATGTTTTAGAATTGAGTAAATATATTTTTCTTTAAGGAGGTTTTATTTAGATGGCGCTAATTTCATTGCGACAACTTTTGGATCATGCTGCCGAAAATGATTATGGGGTTCCTGCTTTTAATGTTAATAATTTAGAGCAAGTTCAAGCAATTATGAAAGCGGCTGAGTATTGNGAAAGTCCAGTTATTCTTCAAGCTAGCGCCGGTGCAAGAAAATATGCTGGAGAACCGTTTTTACGCAAACTCATTGAAGCGGCTTTGGAGCAATATCCTCAAATACCTATTTGTATGCATCAAGACCATGGCGTTTCACCAGATGTTTGCCAACGTTCGATAAGAAGTGGATTCAGCAGTGTAATGATGGATGGATCTTTGGAAACTGATGGAAAAACACCTGCCTCATACGATTATAATATTTCTGTAACTAAACAGGTTGTATCAATGGCTCATGCCGTTGGTGTCTCAGTTGAAGGTGAATTAGGTTGCTTGGGCTCTCTTGAAACAGGTCAAGCTGGAGAAGAGGATGGTGTTGGTGCTGAGGGTACTTTAAATCACTCGCAGTTACTAACTGATCCAGATGAGGCTGCTGATTTTGTATCTGAAACCAACGTTGATGCATTAGCTATTGCTATTGGTACTAGTCATGGTGCTTATAAATTTAGCAGGCCTCCTACAGGTGAAATATTGGCCATTGATAGGATTCGTGACATTCACAAGCGTATTCCAAATACTCACTTGGTTATGCATGGGTCCTCAAGTGTTCCTCAGGAATGGCTAGAAACAATTAGACAATACGGGGGTAATATTAAGGAGACTTATGGAGTGCCAGTGAAAGAAATTGTAGAGGGTATAAAGCACGGAGTTCGTAAAATTAACATAGATACTGATATTCGTTTAGCCATGACTGGAGCCATTAGAAAAAAATTGGTTGATGATCCTGAAAATTTTGATCCAAGAGGCTATTTAAAAGCAGCAGGCTCTGCTGCCAGTGAAATTTGTAAAGATCGTTTTCAATCTTTTGGAAGTTCCGGACAAATTTCAAGCATCAGAGTTACATCCTTAGACAAAATTAGTGAGATGTATTCTAGCGGTGAACTTTCATCTGTTGTTATATAATTTAGTGAACTTTTTAATAGGATTAAATGTCTATTAACTATTATATTTAATACTATTATTTCTTATTTATGAACAAACATAGTACAAGTAGAAGAAATTTTGTTGGATTAAGCTCCGGTTTAGCTCTCTACACCAAGTTAGTATCTATTGGTTTCATCCTTCCAAGCTANTCTTATGCTAGCGTTTGGAAGGAAAAATGGTTTTCAACAGTTGATCTTACAGAAACATTAAAAGTCATGGGNGTGGAGGATATATCCGAAAGCAAAAAAGTTATTATTTCTGCCCCTGACACTGCCGAAAATGGTGCCTACGTTGGTGTAGGTGTTAATGCTGAGATAGAGAATGTTGAAATGGTTGCAATACTTGTTGAGAAAAACCCAAATATGCTTTCTGGTTTTTTTGAATTTAGTGATAAAGTTTCACCAAACATAGCCACAAAAATAAAAATGGCTGAAAGTTCAGATATTATTACTGTTGTTAAAACATCGGNCAACAAATACTATATGGCNAAAAAATCTGTTAGCGTNACTCTTGGNGGNTGTGGAAGTTAACCTTTGATATTCTGGAATTTTTATGACTAAGGCTACAAAAATAAGAGCAAAAATTAAAAAAGAATTTATTGATTTTAGAATGCTTATGCATCATGAAATGGAGACCGGCCTAAGAAAAGATGAAAACACTGGCGAGGTTATTCCTGCTTGGTTCATCAAAGAATTTTCGATAAATTTAAATGAAGAAAAAATCATTTCTGGGAAATTAGGTCCGACTATCTCAAAAAATCCTTATTTGAGATGTAAGATCAAAGGTGCTGTTGGAGACAGAATATCTGTTAGTTGGATCGATAACAAAGGGCAGGAAAGAGTTGATGAGGCTGTTGTTAAAGCCTAATTTTTTTTTAATCTTGTAGTTATTTCATCATGGCTCATATCTACCGCAAATGCTACAAACTTAACTTTACTCATTGCAAATGTAAACAATGTTATCTAGCTGCTGATTGGGGATAGAGATTGGTGGTAAAAGAAAATCAATTATTTTTACAATAAACTTGTTTACACATTGCCTTCTCGAAAAATTGAAAAATAACAAAAGCCATCATAACCTTTAGTATATTTCATTACTTATTTTTTTAAGAGAAAACGATAGAAATATTCGTTTACATTCGGAATACGATCCGATCTAATAAATACTAACAACTCGAACTTATTGGGAAATTTATGAAATCATTTTTCTTTCAACACAACATGACTCTTGATTCTGAACATTCATGTAATTGTTTAAATTTTTCTTTTTTTTTGAATAAACAATTAAATAAGGTTTTTTATCCTAACTTAATTTTTATTTTTTTTATTTTGTTTTTTATTCAACCGTCCTTTGCTGATCCTTTTTCTTCAGGTGACGTTGCTTTGGGAGAGAATTTACACAATCAAAATTGTAAAACATGCCATGACGGTATGGTTCCCGGTGGTGATGGAAATGAACTTTATTTATCAGAGTTAAGAGTTATATCAACTTCATCCAAGCTCATTTCGCAAGTTGAGTTTTGTGCTAATCAAAATGGTTTAACTTGGTTTGAGGAGGAGATTGAGTCCGTATCAAAATATTTAAATGATAACTTTTATAATTTTTCTGATTAATTTTTTTGTTTTTGTTCTTGTGGGTTTTAATTTGTCAGAGTAGTATAAATATTGAGCGGGGGTGCAACTTGTTGCTGAGAAAAACTCTTTGAACCTGATCTGGTTAGTACCAGTGTAGGGAAGCTTTTGGCCTTGCTCATTTTTTTATTCTTATTATCTATGGGGAAAAATTTTGGCTAGGCCTTCGATTGTTTTAACTATTGCAGGTTCCGATAGCGGAGCTGGGGCGGGAATACAAGCTGACGTAAAGTCAATTTCCGCCAATGGAGGTTATGCAGTTACAGTTATCACTGCCATCACTGCTCAAAATACTAATGGCGTTCAAAACGTCTTACCCGTGCCAATCAATCTTGTTGAAGATCAACTTTGTTCAGTTTTCAAAGATTTTTCTATAAATTCAGTCAAAATTGGCATGTTGCCCAACACAGAAATAGTCAAAGTTGTTGCAAGCACACTGAATAAATATAAACCCAAATTTGTGGTGTTGGATCCTGTTATGGTTTCATCTTCTGGAAAAATTTTAATGGAACAAGATGTGATCCCAGTTATTGTTGAAGACTTATTTCCATATTGCACATTAGTAACTCCTAATCTAGATGAGACAATTAGTATAATGTCGAATGTAGGATCAAAATATTTTTTTAAAAAACATAATACTCTAAACATAGATGATACTAACCTTATTCATGTAATAAAGGATAGTGCTTGTGAAATTCATAAGTTAGGTGCAGATAATGTTCTTGTTACTGGAGTTTCTTATGATTTTTTAAATAATCAAGATGCAGTAACACTCTCAAAGAATGAAAACTTAATTGATATTCTTTTGTCGAGTAATAATTTTTCTTTTTCTAGAAAACAAAAAATTTTAAGTAAAAATACACATGGTACGGGATGTAGTTTGTCAAGCACAATAGCAACTAATCTTGCTTTAGGAGAAAGCATTGTTGATGCAGTTGAACTCTCCCAAAAATATGTTTACGAATGTATTTTAAGTTCTCAAAATTTAAAAATTGGAACTGGCTGTGGTCCAATCAATCATTTTTTTTCCCCTAAATCGCTAAAGGTTTTTAACTAGGAGTTTTACATGAATCAATCAACACTATCTTTAAATACAGAAAAAAATAATATTGAAGTAAATTCAAATAAAATTTTAAAAAGTCGAAGAATATATGTACAAGGTTCTCGAAAAGACATTCAGGTTCCTTTTAAAGAGGTCAGACAAGAAAATACTAATGGAATTAGTGAGTCTGAAAAAAACCCAGCTATCACAATATATGATACGAGTGGACCATTCGGAGATGAGTCAATTTCTAATGATCCGGATAGTCGGGTGGATATAAAAAAAGGAATTGTTTCATTAAGATCTCCATGGATTGATGAAAGAAAAGATACTGAGCAACTCTCTGGTCCATCAAGTATTTTTGGAAAAGAGCGAATTAAAAACTCAAAAGTTGTTGACTTAAAATTTCCTCTACATAAAAATCCCAGACGGGCAAAAAATGGGAATAATGTCACTCAAATGCACTATGCACGAAAAAATATAATAACTCCTGAAATGGAGTTTGTCGCAATAAGAGAAAATTTAAGAAGAAAAGAATTCTTTTCGTTTCTTAAAGATAGTGGAGAAATTACAAAAAAACATCTTGATAGAATAATGAAGTTTCATGAGGGAGAAAGTTTTGGCGCACAAATACCATTTGAAGTTACGCCGGAATTTGTTAAAGAAGAGATTGCTTTGGGGCGCGCAATTATTCCCAATAATATCAATCATCCTGAGTCTGAACCAATGATAATAGGCAGAAATTTTTTAGTAAAAGTTAATGCGAATATTGGTAACAGTTCCATATCCAGCAGCATTAATGAAGAAGTTGATAAAATGTCTTGGGGTATAAGGTGGGGTGCTGACACAATAATGGATTTATCCACAGGAAAAAACATCCATGAAACCAGAGAGTGGATAATTCGAAATTGTCCAGTACCTCTAGGCACTGTTCCAATTTATCAAGCTTTAGAAAAGGTTGATGGTAAAGCAGAGGAGTTAACCTGGGATCTTTTTAAAGACACTCTGATCGAACAGGCAGAACAGGGAGTAGATTACTTTACTATACATGCTGGAGTTAGGTTGCCTTTTATCCCAATGACTGCAGACAGAATGACTGGAATTGTCAGTAGAGGTGGAAGTATTATGGCTAAGTGGTGCTTAGCACATCATAAAGAAAATTTTCTTTATGAAAAATTCAATGAAATCTGCGAAATAATGAAATCTTATGATGTATCTTTTAGTCTTGGAGATGGACTTAGACCCGGAAGTATATGGGATGCCAACGATGAAGCTCAACTTGCTGAACTTAGAACTCTAGGTGAGTTGACTGAGATTGCATGGAAACATGAGGTTCAAGTTATGGTAGAAGGCCCTGGACATGTTCCGATGCAAAAAATTAAAGAAAATATGGATTTGCAGTTAGATTTTTGTAAAGAAGCTCCTTTTTACACTCTTGGTCCTTTAACTACTGACATTGCTCCTGGTTATGACCACATAACGTCGGCTATAGGTGCTGCTCAAATCGGGTGGTATGGAACTGCAATGTTGTGTTATGTTACCCCAAAAGAACACCTTGGTTTGCCTAATAAAGATGATGTAAAAGTTGGCATCATTACTTATAAAATTGCAGCACATGCTGCTGATTTAGCCAAAGGACATCCTGCAGCACAGATTCGTGATAATGCTCTGTCTAAAGCTAGATTTGATTTTAGGTGGTATGATCAGTTTGCCTTGGGTCTTGATCCAGATACTGCGAAGTCTTTTCATGATGAAACTTTACCTAAAGAAAGCATGAAAACTGCCCATTTCTGTTCTATGTGTGGCCCACATTTCTGTAGCATGAAAATAACCCAAGACATTCAAGAATATGCAAAATCTAAAGGAATTAATGATCAAGAGGCTTTAAAGCGTGGGATGGAGGTTAAGGCAGTTGAATTTGTGAAGTCGGGCGCAAAAGTTTACCAACAAGTATAGTAATGAAAAACTTAGGTATTGTTGGGGGAGGTTTATTAGGCAGACTTGCCACCTTTGTTTTGGTAAATGCTGGCTATAACGTAAATGTCTATGAAAAAACCTCTCAGAATCCTCCTATTGGAGCCAGGAGATCAGCTGGTTTCTCATCTGCAGGAATGCTCAGTCCTTTATCAGAAAGAGAGTCTGGGGGTGAAGAGGTTTTTAATCTAGGAACCAAATCAATGACTTTGTGGCCAATCATAAATAACCTTGTAAAAAAAGTTTTAGGAGTAGGTTTAGGTTTAAAAATTCAAGGAAATATTTTTGTCTCCCAACCTCAAGATATGGCTTTTTCGGATAGACTATTTGATAAATTACGGTACAAGAAAAATTTAATTTCAACAAATACTATAAAAAAAATAGAGCCTTGCCTTGATCACAATTTAAAATGTTGGCTAGTGGAAAATGAAGGGCAAATTGATCCTTTATTAGCAATGAGAAATTTATATCTAGCTTCAATTACAAATCACTCGGTAGGCAAAGCAAATTGGAGTTTTAATGCAAAAGTCGACCATATTGACGGGGCAACTATCTTTGTTGACGAAAAAAAAAATGAGTTTGATTGGGTGTTTGATTTTAGAGGAACCGGAGCGAAAGAGTTAGGTATAAGAGGGGTACGTGGAGAAATTTTTCTTTTGATTCCACCCAAAAATTTTATTTTAAATCATCCAATAAGGCTAATTCATCCTAGGGTAAAAATTTATATAGTTCCTAAAATTAATGGCGAAGTGATAGTCGGGGCAACAGAAATTGAGGTTGAAGATTATTCACCAGTCTCAGTCAGAAGCACTTTGGAATTATTAAATGCTGCACAAATTATTTTGCCTGAATTAAACGAGGCCAGAATTAAAAATAGTGATGTTAATCTTAGACCTGCTTCAGAAGATAACCTACCTCTTTATTCTACTGTTGCCAGAACGTCTTGTGTTAATGGCCTTTTTCGACACGGATGGTTATTGGCACCTGCGTTGTTGGACTCTATTTTTACAGATATCGGAATTAAAACAGCATTATCCTTTCAAATAGAAAAATCAATTAAGTAAAATTATGTCAAAAAACATTTCAATCTTTATTAATAGTAAAAACTATGAAATTAAAGCGGGTTCATCCTTAGAAGAGCTTATCATTAGTGAATATATTTCTAGTGATGGTATAGCCACCGCTGTCAATAATATTTTTATTCCTAAAACTGATAGGTCA
>NHFB01000047.1 GCA_002170285.1 Betaproteobacteria bacterium TMED100 | reverse complement strand
TTCCGAATCTAATTGTTTAAGAAAAAAAATTTTATTTTCATTTCTTTTATCAATATTTTGATCTAATCTTTTTAGTTGGCTGATGCCAAGAATACCGCCGATTTCCGTATTTCTGATATTGAATGCTGGGAAATCAAATATAAATTCTGGGTTTAAGTCGGGGAATTCATCATAGTATTCTGTTCGAATTTTCTCATTTTTAATTTCTCTAACCAGCCCATGACCTCGCGCCATACAAAATTTGTTGTAAAGTTCATCATCATTAGTACAAATCATTCCGCCTTCAATTGTGCTCAAATGATGCGCGTAATAGAAAGAAAAGTTGGAAATCAAACCGTACGTACCAAGTTTCTTGCCTTCAAACGAGGCCCCATGAGATTCACACACATCCTCAATTAGGTGAATCCGTCTGGCGGCAAGTTCATCAATAAGATTTCTTGTCAAACCGTTAAACCCTTGAGCATGAGTAAGAAAAACAGCTTTTGTATTTTGGTTTATCTTTTCTATCAACAAGGATGGGTTCATTGCCAAAGTAGACATTTCAATATCTACGAATACTGGAGTAAAACCGTTATACAAAACAGCCACAATGTCAGATACCCAAGTCAAAGGTGGAACAATGACCTCACCACCCTCTGGATAAATAGTTTTAAGAACCGATAAGGTGGCCAGATTTGCAGATGCACCTGAATTAACAAAAACACTGTGTTTAACCTCCAACCATTTGGACCAATTTTCTTCAAATAACTTTACATTTTCACCGGCAGTAAGCCGTGGATCAGGATTTTTTAAATGCTCTATAACTGCATCCAAATCTTCTCTGGTAATGTTATTTCTCATCAAGGGATATTTCATTTTAGAGCTCGAATATAAAAAATTTTAAGACAAAGAAAGTATATTATTAATTTTTATGATTATCTCCTCTTTTGATGGAGGTAAATTATCAACTTTTGGATGAAAACCTGCTGTCTTATCCTTAAGCCCCATTGAAAACATTTGACACTTAGTTTGAGAATGAATTTCAAAAGCAATATTTTTTGCAATTCCATCTTCATAATCGTCATCAATTACTAAGGCTTTTCCTGCAATTTTTGCACACTCATAGTCTGCTTTTTTTAAAACTAATGGTTTAATGTCAACTATGTGATGTAAAGAAATTTTTACTCCTCTTGATAGGAAATGTTTTGCAACCTCTATTGCTGCAAAACGTGTAATCGAGATACAAAAAAGAGCCAAATCAGGTTTGTCGTAATAAATATTATTTAGTTCATCACTATTTGCATATGCACCCCTGTGTTCAGAAACATAATACACCTCATCTTCACTCATAAATTCATCGTATACACTTCTGTATTCTTTGGGTGTCATTGGAGATTTTATTTTCACACCTGGCATTCTGTAGTAAAGAGAATGATGAGAAGAACCGGCAACTGGTCCTATAGCTCCCTCCATTGCTATTGATCTAACAAAAATAGGGCAAGGATTTCCCCAAATTTCTTTTGATTTGCACGCATAATTTATGATGATCGGTGAGTTGAACCAGTTAAAACCTTGATATCGAATAATATAAAACGGTCTCCTTCCTACTAACCCTGCACCTACAGCAAACCCNGCACCAGCAACATCCGCCATNGANAATTCAATCATTCCGTCTTCTTCGTATAGTTCGGGTAAAGTCCCNCCTACCCAGCCAACAGCCGTTAAACACTGACCNAAAGCTAAGCCATTTTGTTTAAGAAGATGTTCCTTAACAATTAATTTGATAGTGTCTCTTAAAGTTTCTGACATTTCTCCCACTCTGCCTGAACAAGTTTTTTATTCCCGGAATCAATATCCATTCCAAATATCTTTTGATACTGCTTATGTCTGTCTGGAATGGTGTCAGAGTCTATGCCAGCTCCAGCATGCCAAAAAAGACGGTTGGTTTGAACATTAATTAGAGTTGGNTGAGTAAAAATATCCTCACTCAACACATTCCATAAATCTTTTGGNTCATCAGAAACATTAAAGGCATTCATCTTAAACGCCTTAGCTACATCACTCATTTCCCAACACCTTCTTACTTTTTTTTCGGTAAGAATNGACAGGTTATTATCTTCAACAACAAATAAAATTGGGAGTTTTTTTGTTGAAGCCCAACCAAGAGCTGCTAAAAAATAGTCTTCTTCAGCGGATGCATCGCCGGCAAAACATAAAGTAAACTTTTGATTACCTAGACATGCACCAACTGCTATGGGGCCCTGNGAACCCATCAGACCATCATGACCATATATTTTTTTTTCGTGAGATTGAATTGAAGCTGAACCTCCCATACCATGGGCACATCCCCTTGAGTCTCCTAAAAGTTCTAATACTAGTTCTTGGAGGTTTCCACCAAAAGCNAAATAAGTAGAGTGTCCTCTGTGTTGAATAAAAATTTGTTTATCATCGACATTATGATAATCAATAAATGTTGAAATTGTAGAGGCTATATATTCTTGACCAGCGGAGAGATAAACTGGGAATTTTAGTGTACCCAACTTTACTTGGCGAAAAACTTCTTCTTCGAATGCTCTGCATAGCGACGCCCGCTTAAAAATTTCAATTAACTGTTCATTTGGGACATCCATATAACATCAACTCGTAAAATACAAAAAGTTACTTACTTAAAAAAAACTTTCAAAAATGCAAATTTAGAAATCTACATATAAAAGCTAAAGTTGTTCCTCTGCTACTTCTAAAATTTTTCTTTTCAANGCTATTTTTTTTGTTGAATCTAACTCCTCTACTGCCTTACTTCCAAACCTGTTTCCTAGAAGTTTTAAATATTTTGAATTAGANTGATATTCCATCCATGCGTCATCTCTAAATTGAAGTATTTCTGCTGCAGTGACATAGTCATTTCCCAAATTTAGGGTTTCATATGAATGTTGACTATACCCCGCATACGTGGTGGGTAGAGCCCTTCCGGATTGTTTTGCCTGCAAGAAAAGGGGACTGCCAGGGTANGCCATAGCAGTATAAAAATTAGCCATTTCCGTAGGGTTTTCTAGAGCAAAATCCAAAGTTTCTCTCATTGACTCTTTAGTATCGTAAGGTAATCCAAAAATGTAATTTCCACCAACATTTATACCAGCATTGCGAATCTCTTTAACAAGATCGAGAATACTAACTTCCTTAAAACCATCTTTATGTATTTGTTTTCTCAACGAGTTGTTAGGGTTCTCTATTCCNAGGCCAAGCCAGTTGATACCCGCTTTCGATAAAACGTCTAAATACTCAGGTTTACAAGTGTCTATTCTTGAATATGCCCAAATATTAAAATCATACTGACGTTCAATGATCATCCTGCATATTTCTTTAAAATGTCTTGGGTTCAGCACAAACAACTCATCTGCTATTTTAATATTTTTCACACCCGAGGCTGCAAGGTGATCAAATTGTTTTATGATAAATTCTGGAGTCCAGAATCTGTACACATTACTATCTGCAGCGGTTATTCCATCGCTTGGATCTGTTCTATTGACTATGTTGATCATGCAAAAACCACATTTATATGGGCACCCTAGACTTGTGTAAAGAGCTGCAAATGGTTCTTTTTCAGTTTTATTTGACCAAGAGTGCCAACCNGCAGTTCGATATTGAGACATTGGGGGTAACAAATCCCACGCCATACCAGGTAGATCTTGTTCAAGTAATTTTTTTGGCACTAAATTCGAAGGAGCATTTTTAATTATTTGATTTTTGTTTTCTGTGGATCGAAATACTAAACCGTTAACATTTTTCAACACAAAATCTTCAAACCTATCAATCGAAAGTAAATCAATCAGAGTGTAGACACCTTCGTTTTGACAAACAGCGTCTATTGAATTCTCATGTTGTAATGTTTCTACAGGCAAAGCAGAAACATGACCTCCAACAAAAACCACATAACTGTCAGGTTGATGAAGTTTAAACTCCTTGGCAGTTGCGGTTGCACCTTCCATGTTTTGAGATGATGCACTAGGTTGCTGACCATAAACTACAAAACATACTATTTTTGCCTTATATTCTGATATTCTTTTGGCGGCTGAGCTGTAATTTAGTCTTTCGGCTTCTGCATCCANAATTTGAACATCAAAACCTTTACTTCTAACACTATTAGCAAGCATAGCAGCCCAAATGGGAGGCTCTATAGCTGAATTGTTTTTTGAAAGACCTTGGTATATTTTCTCGGATGCATTGGGATGAACAAATAAAATGTCAATCATCTAAACCAAATCCTTTATAAAATTATATGTGCTGTGTAATTTTTCAATGATGTTCAATTTAAAATCCCACCGGCTGGTACAGTATGATTCTACTACCTGAGTCTTCAAACTTAAACGGNACGTTTACATAATCAGAAAATTCTTTACATATTCTACGTTTTTTTTCAGGTGGGCACATTATCAAAAGAAAACCTCCTCCACCTGCACCTAATAATTTTCCCCCGTATGCACCTAATTTCTGGGCTTTTTCGTACATTTCATCTATTGCACCAGATGAAACTTGAGGGGCTAGTGTTTTTTTTAACTGCCATGCTTCATGCATTAACTTACCGAATGCACTTATTTCTTCTGTCTTGCTTTGTAAAATGTCTAGGCCCTCATTAACCATTTCTCGAATCAATGATAACTCTCGTTCTCGTTTAGAAAAATTTTGGATTTTTGTTTTAGCTATAGTTGAAGCAATTCTTGAAATTCCAGTAAAAATCAAAACACAGTGATCTTGAAGGGCCAATTTTTTTTCATCAGAAATTATAATTGGTTCCACAACAAAAGAGCCACTTTTTTTAAATTCAATTCTATTGAACCCTCCATAAGACGATGCTATTTGGTCCTGGCATCCAACGTAATCACCAACCAATTCTTGTTCAACAAATGTTGCCTCTTTCGCTAACCTTTCTTTACTTACGATAGAACCAAGGCTTGCATAAAGAGCGTTCAAAAGCCCAACTGTAAATGATGAGCTTGAACCAAGACCGGACCTGGCAGGGAGGTCACCATCATGATGGACCTCTAAACCTTCACTTACTCTCATCCACTCAAAAACCTCTCTAACAACTGGGTGTTTGATCTCCTTGTTCTTTGTTACAGATTCAATTATTGAATAGACAATTCTGTGTTTACAAGGGAAAAATGGTGGGAGTTTTCTGCAACTGATGTAGCAATATTTATCAATAGAGGTGGCAAGAACAGCACCACCATTTTTTGAGTACCAAGCTGGGTAATCTGTACCGCCACCAAAAAAAGATACTCTAAAAGGAGTTCTGGATATTATCATTTCATTTCAGTTAGTAGATAAGGATGCTTCATGAAAACTAATTGATAAAAAAGCAAGTTAAATGCCATTTTAAGTATATATCTTAAGTAGTTAACAATATATCCAACACAAATAAGTCTACACGAAATTGACAACAAGCCTAAAACTCTGGAAAAAGAATAAATACCTATATTTGTATTAAAATTAATTATCGATTGCTAAAATTAAATCTTTTCGATCAAGCGGAATATTTCCCATTCTTGAAACCTGTAAAGCNGCNGCAATAGAACCAACATAAGCTGATTCCCATATTGANCCTCCAACAAGTTTACACAAACTAGACGCTGCTAATAGTGCATCTCCAGCACCGGCAACATCTACAGGGTTTGGATTGAAAGCTACTAGCGAATTAGTTTCAATAAATTCATTTTTTGCCAAAATAACTAAACCCTCTGCNCCAAGTTTTACTAATAAATTTTTTGCNTTAGCTTTTTCTAACAATTTAAGACTAACGTTTTGAAGACCTGATTTAAAGTCATTCACAGACAATCTAACTTCTCTTTCTGTTGCTGAGAGAATTTCCGACTCTTCAAATCTTGAGACGTCACCAATTTGNGAGGAAGCTTGACTATCTGCAACATAGGGAATATTTTTTCTTTTACAAGCAGTCATTATTCTTTCAACAAGAGATTGAGGCAAACACCCATAATTAAAATCTGAAAAAACAACAAGATCAGCGGTTTCCAAAGCAACAAGAACCTGATGAAAAATTTCATTCGCTTGCTCCTCAGCAACGTCGTGCGATCTTAAATTGCTCACTCTAAGTAGAGTTTTACTTCCGGCTCGGAATCTTTGCTTTAAAACTGTTGGACGGCTGGTATCATGAACAAAAATTGGTTTTACTCCATAGGCAGTAATCATTTCATTTCCTGTTTTTGAAGTTTCATCTTTCCCAACTACACTTATAAATGTTGCTTCTGCTCCAAGGCCAACCAAATGTGCTGCAACTATTCCAGCTCCTCCAACAAACATTTTATTGTCAAATGGAGAAACTACGATTGTAGGGTCCTCTTGAGACATTCCTAATGGTTCACAATATATATATTCGTCAATGATTAATTCACCAATAACTAAAACTTTACAATTTGTAAAAGCATTAATATGGTTAGTAAGTTGTGCATGAGAGGAATTGTGTTTGTTTAAAAATAATGAATCGGCCCCCATTGTAGTTTTTTGACTAGCAACTAACTCTTTTCTTATTAAATCTCTTGACGAAAATCTAACTTCGCCTCTACTAAAAAATAATTTTCCTCCAAAATCTTTTAAAATTTCTCGTTCCGTGTTTTCTTTAGTTGAATATTCTGCTCCCTTTACAACCGCATAAGGCTGTAAAGCTCTTAAACAAACTCCAAGTTCTTTAGTGTCCATAATAATTACATCATCAACAGCCTCTAAGCCACTTAAAGCTTCTTTTCTTGACTTTTGATCAATCACGATCTCAGGATTTGAATCATCTAAAAGACCTATGACAAGAAAATCACCGCAAGACCGGGCAAAGTTGAGTAATCTTAGATGACCGGGGTGAATAATATTGAATTTTCCAGAAACGAATACGATTCTTTTGTTTTTACAATCTAATTTGATTTTTTCAAGTTTTATTTTTAAGTTTTCTGTCAAAATTAATCCATTGTATTTATTGTTAAAATCATAATATTACTAAAAAAATAGTTAATCTATGAATGCTCTACTACTTGCTGCCGGTCATGGAAAACGTTTAAGACCAATCACTGACCAAATGCCAAAATGCTTAGTACCAATTCTAAACAAACCTCTACTTGGATTTTGGTTAGATTTGCTTGAAAAATCAGAAAAAATAGAAAATATTTTCATAAATACACACTACCTTGTAAATCAAGTTGAAGATTTCATAAAAAAATATAAATCCAAAAAAAAAATAAATTTAGTTTATGAACCAGTTCTGCTTGGGACTGCTGGGACACTAAAGAATATTTCCAAATCACTAACCCAGGAAAGCTTATTTGTTGCACATGCTGATAATCTTAGTCTATTTGATATTGAAGAATTTATAAACGTTTTTGAGACTAGACCTGAGTTTGCCGAAATAACTATGATGACTTTCACAACAGATAACCCCAAGAGCTGTGGAATTATTAAAAAAAATTGCGATGGAATTGTTCACGANTTTTACGAGAAAAAAACAAAATTTTATGGTACTGAGGCTAATGGTGCTGTATTTATATTTTCAAAAAATTCTCTACAGAGCTTACTTCAATTCAAAAACTGTTTTGATATCAGCAAAGATATACTTCCAGAATTTCTTGGAAAAATTTCAACATATAAGAATAATACATATCACCGCGATATAGGTACTCTTGAAAGTTACACTAAAGCAAACGAAGAGTTCCTAAGTGTTTATGAAACTTGGCAAAAGAAAATTTAATATGACTCGCATTTTTAGCCCAGAGCCTTCAATTATTAATTTGCCTAAATTTAAATTGGGGGAATCACCTGTGTGGTGGGGTGAACGAAATTCGTTTATTTTTACCGACATCCTAGATAATAAGATTTGTCTATTTAATCCCTTTTTATTGACAACAAAAATAATTAAAACTTCTGAACCAGTTGTTTGTATAGTCCCCTGTAACGAACAAGTATTACTACTTACTTACTACACCAAAATATGTACCTTTAATATTGAAACAAATGTAATCAATGATTTTTTTGTCTCTAAAGAAACTGAACTTGGATTAAGGTTCAACGATGGAAAATGCGATCACTTAGGTAGATTTTGGGTGTCGGGAATTAGAAATGAGAGTACGGGAATTAACTCGTCTATTTTTATCTTTTTTAACAATCGCTCTTACTTAGTCAAAGAGCGAAATAATATTTTTTTGGGAAATGGTTTAGGCTGGGATAAGAATAATAAGTTGTTCTATTTTACTGATAGTAAGAAAAAAATAATNTTCTCATATCAATACTCTAATGATCCAGTCGACATCGATACAAGAAAATCAGTTTTTTTTGAATTAAATAATTGTAACCATGAGCCTGATGGACTATGTGTAGATAAAAATGGTTACGTATGGTCATGTATTTGGAATAGTGGAGAAATTTTAAGAATAAAACCTAACGGGGAAATAGATTTTAAAATAAAATTACCAGTCAGTAGACCAACGTCCGTTACATTTGGGGGGCAAAATTCGGACATTATGCTTGTCACTACAGCCAGACCCAGTTCAAACGACCAAAAACTTAATGAACCGGATGCTGGGAAATGTTTTTTATATAAGTCAATGCCATATGGGTTGCCAACTGAGAATTTTAAATTATGAAAAAACAAGAAATATTGATAATTGGTCTAGGAAAAATTGGTTCTGCTTTAGTACGAAATTTTTGTTCCAAAAATTTCTTTGTTTATGGGTTTGATATAAAAAAAAATAGTGTTGATAATTTTAGTCAAAATTTTCACAGAGCCAGTTCAATGGCCCAGCTTATTTCTTTAACCAAAACTCCAAGGTTAATTTTTCTAGTTTTGCCTTCTGGCAAAGCAAACCTTCATACAGTTAATCGACTATGCTCCTTGATTCAACAAAAAGATACTGTTATTGACATGAGTAACTCACTCTTCAAACGTGCAGAGGACTTTGAAAAAAAATATAGTTTACANGGAAAAATTTATATTGATGTTGGAATTTCAGGTGGNATTCAAGGAGCAGAAAAAGGTCCATCATTAATGGTAGGAAACAAAAAAAATATTTCAAAAAATCTTTACCAAGTCCTCGAAAAAATNAGTGCTAAACATCATGGTAAACCCTGTGTTGGTTATTATGAAAACCCTGGAAATGGGCATTTTGTAAAAATGCTACATAATTTTTTAGAATACTCGGAAATGCAGTTGATAGCTGAAACAGTAANCTGTTTATCAAAGGTATATGAATCGGATGATAATCAAATATTAGATTTTATAAATCAACTTTTAAAAAGTGATAAAAATTCATTCTTACTTAGAATCACAAAGAAAATAATACAAAATCAACTTTTTAGAGAAAGTGATCAAACAAAAAACAATCCAATAAAACATAATGGTACGGCAAAATGGGCGGCGCAATTATCGTTGGAAATCGAAACTTATACACCTTCATTATTTTGTGCATTATTAGAGAGAATTTCTTTAAGTAAGAACAGGTCAAGTTTAATTAATGTCAAAAGAAAGAATTCAAAAAAAATCAAATTAACCACGTCAAAAAAATCAAATCTTATTCTTTCTTACACCGTTTGCAGATCATCAATTTATCTTCAACTCCTAAACATGATCGACGAAATAAATAATAAACTCAATTATAACCTTGAACCATCAGTTATTTCATCAAACTGGAGAAATGGTTCAATAGTCAAGTCAGACTTCCTAAAACTACTTTCGAAAGATAAAAGATACTATTACACGAGTTCACAAACTAGATTGAGTGAAAATTTTAACAGAGCATTTGCTGAAGTTTTATCTGACACCACAATCAAATCTATGACAATACCTGTTATGTACTCATCATGGCAATACCTACAAAACTATGAATCTCAATTATCTATTGGAGAAATAATAGGTCAACAGCGCTTAATTTTTGGTGGTCATAAACGCTCCGAATTAAACAAATTAAATCCATGAGCAGACAAAACTTTATTGTATTAGGTGTAAGTGGCTCGGGAAAAAGTTCTGTAGCTAAGAACCTTAGCCTTTATTGCAATTTAAATTATGTTGAAGCTGACAAATTCCACAGTCTTACTAATAAAAAAAAAATGGCCCAAGGTGTTGCATTAACCGAATCCGACAGAGGTCCATGGTTAGTGAAACTCATAAGATTTTTAAAATTTAAAAAACAAACACATTGGGTTCTTGCTTGCTCTGCCTTAAAAGCTTCACACAGAAAAATGTTATTAAACGAATTTAAAAATACCTCTTTAATTTGGCTTGATTCCTCTTATGAAAACATTGTCACAAGAATTAACAAAAGAAAAAATCATTTTTTTTCATCCAAACTAATTCAATCTCAGTTTGATACTTTTGAAAAACCCAAAATGGGTTTCCGTATAGTGACAGATAAACCTCTTTATAGAGTGAAATTTGATGCAAGAAACAAAGTAAAAAAAATTANAAAACAACGCTCGACTAATATTTTAAAATTCCGGAATAATTACCCTAGGTTTTAAAATAGTGTGGCAACAGTATATTATTCCACATGCATCTACAGGAGCAAGCTCATGAGGAGAAGGGATTTTGTCAGGATCAAAAAATTTATAACCTTGTCCTTCATGTAATACAATATCTGCAATTTGTTGATCTGATAATTTAACAAGAAAAAAATGCCTTTTCTTACCATCAAGTGAATTGATAGGTGAAGCGATTGTAACAGTCAAAATTTTTTTAGGTTTCTCAACGATGATTTCAAGCTCTTCATATATCTCCCTAATTAGGGCTTTTTCTGGAAGCTCGTTAGTCTCAACAGAACCACCAAAAAGTCCCCATAGACCCGGAAAAAATATATTTTTTTTCTGATCTCTTAATTGAAGACAGAGCGCCTTGGAGTCATTGACTAATAAAGCAGCTACACAATCATACAAGATATTTTCCGTATTTTTTATAAAAGCTATTTTCTTTGTTGAAGTCTAGAACTTAGATCCTCAATATCATAATTTTCAGAATCTCCGTAAAATCGTGAATCGTGATCATCCCCGTAAAAAAATCTTTCATGTCTTCTACTGGCTCCGCATAAACGAACTCTGTCATCATGATTAATTTTTTTTGGTTGAGCTGCATCAAATAGTTCTCGATGGATTACATAAAGTACAGGTTGATTCCCAAAAATTGACTCAGTTAACATCTCATAAGCCATGTTAGGAGTTTCAGGGGTCATAACTTTCCAGCCTTCAAATTTTTTAAACCATGAAGATAAATCTTTACTATGTTGAGCACCTTGCCCCATTCCTTTTCCAACCTGACATACAAATGTAATAGGCAGATCAAAACCTTTATGAAACCATATAGGTATGTGATTTACTAAGGAGCACATGCCACTGGCTAAAAAATCAATTCTTACGTGAATCATTACAACTCTTTTCCCCGCAAGAGCCAATCCCATTGCTGAGGAATTCATCAGCGACTCTGCAACTGGGTACGTAATAAAATTATCAGGATATTTATCAAATAACCCTTTTGTTAGGCCTGCGACACCGTATTTAACGAGTTGTCCCCCTACAACAACTGAATTATCCTTGACAATTGCATCCTCTATAGATCTGTTAATTTCTTGCGCAAAAGTTCTCATTTAAAATTATCCTTAATTTTTTGGTTCTTCCTGATCGCATAGATCAAGCATTGTAGCCATATTAAGGTGAGCACATTCTAACTTAACTTTCACCTCAACAAAAGACGGAGCTTTGTTTGTTCTGGTGTATTTCATTGCTTCCTCAACGGTGTTCGATACCTCGATATCAAAAGGTTTTACACGTGGGCCAATTGGGGTTGATTGTCTTTCCTCCAGTAATGCATCGACTGACTTACCATTATTTTCACAAATGAAACATATCGGTAGTGAGTTTAAAGCAGAAAAAATCAGAGACTCCCAAAACACTCCTTGTTCAGTTGCAGCATCACCAATGCAACACACTGAAATGGCATCAGATTTATCAAGTTTCAGAGCATAAGCCGTTCCAGTCGATACCCCAATTAAACCACCTAAAATAGCAGATGCGTGAAAGTTAATAGATTTATCAGTAATACCTTGGGATCCAGCAAACCCCATGTTCAAACCTGTTTCTAACCCCATAATTTCATCCCAGAGCTTTTTTTCATCACCGCCTTTTGCTAGGTAGTGGTGATGATTTCTATGATTCGAGAATAACCAATCAATATCCTTAATGTTTTGATATATTTCATCTGCAACACCTTCGTGACCTAAGGATAAGTGAGTAGGACAATAAATATCTTTCATATTATCTTGTAATTTTTTCTCAAAATTTACTATTTTTTCTTTGATCATAATCTCACCTGAATCATTAAACTTATAATCTTAATTAATTTGAATATTATTATCCAAAACATTTAGCCATGCTACTGTCTAGTTAAACTCAAAAACTTTTGAGGTAATAAAACAGCAGTTGTGCAAGTTCCAGGAAACATTTCATCTAAATCCTTAAAAGAGCAATCTTCAGGCTTGGGAGGATAAGCCATCACATGAGTCTTATTTATAATACCTTGGAGTGCAAAAGCATTTACAACACCCTTTTCAACTCCTTCAAAATCATCAAGCAAAATAATAGCATCCATAACTTTTAGATCTACTAATAATGGCAGATCATCTTGATTAAGTCTTCCATCAATATGAAACATTTCAGGAGAAACTCCCCTGTCTTTTAATTGTTTAAACATCTGAGTACTATCGGATTTCTTAAAAAACTCAACAGTGCTTTTGCCTTTATATGGAATATCAATACTGTTACTCACATCACAACTATAAAATTTCACAGGGAGATTATTAGAGTCACACCCCATAACCATTGACAAACCTGAGGTGCCAATAAAGGTTCCAACCTCAGCAATTGTAGAAGGCTTAAAATAACGAGTCAAAAAATACAACCAAAGTGCAGACTTTGGAGAGATTGTCCCAGTGTTGTAATCAGCTTGCCCACGAAGACTTTGAAGTGACAATATTTCAGCCGAGAGAAGTTCTAAATCTTTTTTTTCTAATCCATTTCTAGAAGATAGTAAAATTTTCCAAAAAATGGTTGAGAAGTTATTTTGATTAATCAATAAAGGATTCATAATTTTCTTTTTAAAGTTGT
This sequence comes from Betaproteobacteria bacterium TMED100, assembly GCA_002170285.1. GTDB lineage: Bacteria > Pseudomonadota > Gammaproteobacteria > Burkholderiales > Burkholderiaceae_A > UBA7377. Next base: position 12,978 of record NHFB01000047.1, on the reverse strand, counting down.
TAGATATTTATTTTTTCACGAATTGAGTTCATCCACTTTAGGTTATAACAATGGTCGGTATCTTTTAAAAATCCGTCTTTCAAAGCATCCATAATTTGATTTATAGCATCAGAAACTTTGTATTTTGGCGAAAATCCTGTCTTTAATAACCTGGAAGAATCCAATCTATAACTTCTTGGGTCATTGGATTCTTTTATCTCAATCTTTGCACTACTTATCTTGGAAATTTGCTCAGCAATATTTAGAATCGAAATGTTTTCAAAACCAGCATTGAATACACCTGTCAAATCAGGGTTTTCAACAAAAAATAAATACAAATCTGTAATATCCTCAATATGTATATTTGGTCTGACTTGAGATCCACCCAATACTGTCATTACATTATTTTTAAATGCCTGAGCAGTTAGCAGGTTTACCGCTACATCTAACCTCATTCTTGGAGACAAACCACAAACTGTGGCAGGTCTAACTATTTGCACATTGAAAGTGTCTGCGTAACTTAAAACCAATCTTTCGGCCACCATTTTCGTTTTATTGTAAGCAGAAATTGGAACCAAATCTAAATCTTCAGTAACATTCGGCTCTGTCTTAACACCATAAACACTCCCAGAAGAGGCGTATATAAATTGCTTTACCTTGGCTCTTTTACATTTTATCAATAGCTCTAAAGTTGCAAGCGTACTAACTTCCCATGTCAAAATTGGATCTAAATCTGCGCAAGGATCATTAGCCACGGACGCCAAATGGATAACGGTATCAACATTTTCTGTTGAGTAGGCCTTTGAGTCTCTAAGATCTGCCTTAATAGTTTTTAGATTTTTGTTAGGAACTAAAAAATTACCAAACCACATTGTGTCAATAACAGTTACATTATGTCCCTTATCCAAAAGCTTAGGAATGAGCACATGACCCTTGTATCCACAACCTCCTGTAACAAGAATGTTCAAAATTTTTCCCTCAAATCAAATGGTACAACCCTATTCTTAATTGCAATTAACTAGCCAACATCGAGCATAGGTCTTTCATTAAAATATGGCCCACAACAAGTTGTAAGTCTTCCGAAATCTGCATGTCGCGAATGTTAAAATGCACTGCATGGTCACATATTTCAAGAGCTTTACCTCCGTCATACCCTAGAAAACCGCACACTGTGATTTGGTTCTCTTTTGCATAAGAGCAGACATTTAAGATATTTGGAGAGTTTCCACTTCCAGAGAAAACTAATAATACGTCACCAGGGTTTCCTTGGACTGCCAATTGTTCTAGAAAAATTCGATCATACCCTACATCGTTAGCTAGGCACGTCATTACAGCATTGTTGGCACTAAGCGATATAGCTTTTGCGCCACCACCTGTCTTCTTCGCGATACCATATACTAAATCATTAACAAAATGATTACTATTGGCAGCACTACCACCGTTACCACAAACAAAAATTTGTTTATTGTTTTGAACTGCATTCTTGAGAATCGTTGCTACCTCGCAAACGCCTGATACATCAAGTTCATTAATAGTTTTAGACAAGTTGTTCAAATACTCTTGTGCTATTTCTTTAGTCATTTAATTTAAATTCCATTCTAGATTACATCAATTTATATTCTTCCTACCAGTGGCCCTGTTTTTCTTAAGGACTCAATGATAACTTCATAAGTATCTTGCTCCCAAATCAACTCCTGTTGAGAATTCGAGAATTTAAAGTCTTCTCCATATTCTAAATCCCAAACGGATTTGCTCCATTCGGGAGAACAGGTTTTAACGCCAGGTGTCAGCCATTTAAATAATTTGTACCTCGCCTCTGAGTGCATTAATGGGACTATTACACCGTTGTTTATACAGTAATTATCTGTTGCCATTTCATAAAGGGCCAAGCGTAAATCATGATCAAATACAGCAGGAATAAAAACTTCCCAATTCATTGCCAACGCCTGATTTTCAGTCATAAGGTCTTCAAAATCAGGAATAACTAAAACTTTGATATTTTTTTGTTTTAAATGCTCATATACCTTGAACCATTCAGACAGGTTTGAGTTTCTTTCAGGCTGAAATTTAGATGTTCTGAAAGTCATTGTCACGAATTCTGACTCTTCATTGAGTTTCAATAATGATTTAACATGATCTTTAGCCCTGACCGATGCCCTATAAGGTCTAAGGTCACATGGTTGTCCATAAAAATTTTTTAAAAATGTTGCAGTGTATGGTATTTTGGCAGGGGTTCCTGGCGCATAAACAGGAGGAAAAGAAGGAAATTGAACAATATCACAAGGTGTTAAACGGACTTCAACAGACTTTACCGAAGGAAGCAAATGTGGGATTGAAGCTAAAATGTGCTTTACTCTCCACCTAAAATCGTGTTCAACTCCATCTACCAATTCTCTAGGGCTAGCTTTCCGAAATTTCTCAGCAGAAATCATTATTTTCATGCCATCCAACTTCATCAGTTGCCTAACAGCATTAGCAGAAACCAGATATGTTCCAAAATCAAAAGTCGCTGGACAATGCTCAGTATCGTAATAAACATTTAAAAGTTTCAAAAAACTACCTCACACTTTCCAAAGAATNAACTTGCCGATTCTTTAATTAATTGGCTACCAAAAATCAAATTAAAATCATTCGCACCTGATTGCTCATTTTTTTTTATTTCATTGGCTATTTTTGTTTCTATTGCAGGTTGAGGATTACATACAATTACGCATTTTTTTTCATCAAAATTATATAAATCCTTAGGGCTGATTAAACCAAGTCCATCCACTTTCTTGGTTGGAAACTTGTCAAACATTTCATCAACGAAAATCACCTCTTTATTACAACCTTCTGTAACCAGTTTTGCAACGGAACGACCTAAAGAACCAACACAAAAGACAAAAACTTTTTGAAAATTTTCTAATAGAGGAATAAGCATTTGAGTACAAATTCTTTTTAATTCCACAGCAATTTTATTTATAAAATCTCTCAACTCAGAAACATCGATCTTGTTCTCAAATACATGTTTAATAATTTTAATTTCACTATCTTTAGAGAAACTAGATTGGGATATTATATTTTCAGTTTTGCTACTGGCTAACAAAACTCGCATACAAAATAAAGATTGAAAAAAAATCATTATCTCATGACAAAATTTTTGTGCAGTAGCGCTTAAAACACTAACTTGATTTTTAAAATTATGAAGATCTACCAAGCAACGCAATAAATCAATTGATCTTTCTATGCCTTGACTGGATTTTAGGGTTCCCGGGCGAGAAATATACTTATAAAAAAAGCCGGGAATNTTAAAAACAGATTTTGCTTTTAACATTGCCATAGTATTAAAAGCNAAATCTTCACCCACATATGCGTTTGGAAACTTTAATTTATTTGTTTTTAAAAACTCTCTGTTGAACAAATAAGGTTGTATTTGAGCAGGTAAAAAAACATTCTCTAAAAAAGCCTGCTGGAGTTTTGTTATTTTAAAAATTTTTGATGCAGGCAATTTATTTTGGAGGTCATAGTTAGTGAACACAGTTGAAGTGTCTTCAAAGCCCAAAAAAATTATGTCAGGTCGTTGTTGCATGTCTGGTANNANACTTAANACACTTAAATCAAGTTCATCATCGTCATCAATAAATAAAATATAATAACCTTCCGCAACATCTATTCCGCAATTTCTAGAAAACCCNGGACCACTATTCTTCTCGTTATTAATTATTTTTAAATCGAACAAAATGGAACTGGTCATATTTAGTTCTGAAAAAAAACTGTCAAAATCTGAATTTGTAACTCTTCTACTAGGATCGTCGTTTACGACAATAACCTCAAGGTTAAGAGTCGAAGTGCGATAAACACTTCTCATTATTTCTTTTAAAAATTTAACTGGTCTATTGGTAGCAACCACAATCGAAATATCGACAACTTTGTTATTTGTTGTCATCTGTCTTAACATGATTTATACCGAAAATACTATTGGAATATCTATAGGTTTTTTTGTTTGTAATGCAGGAATTACTTTGGGTTGTTCAAAGTCTCTACCCAAACAAAATTTACATGCAGATTGAAANGCTTTTCCAAAGTAAAATTTTGATATCGCCAGTCTTAAGTCAGTTGGATTTTTAGTTTCAGACAAATCAATCCAATCGGTTTTATCAACTGGGATTGCTTCCAAATTATGGGCGTTAGCAGAGAAGGGNCAGTGATAAATTCGACCATGAAGTAATGACAAAACGTCATTAACGCAACATCTTTCAAACATTAAAGCAAGTTCTTTCCCTTTTTTTTCACTTTTAACTACCCTTGCGGAATCGGTCCAATTTTGAGGTTTGTGATCAATAAACCTAATTTTATGTTCTTTAAAAGTGTCAATCATTTTCAGCCTGTTTCTTGACAACTCGTCATAGTCAGTAATTTCGACTTCAATAATATTNTTTTTTAATGCCTCNAATATTTCCAGTTTGGGAACAAAAGTAGCATTTGTGTAAACAGTTATNCTACTGACCTTCGCAGACTCACAAATCATCTCCAGCAGTTTTGGTAAATGTTTATACAAAAATGGTTCTCCACCTAAAATTCTCACGTCATAAATTTTGTCAACGGCACTTAAAATTTTCTCAACATTATCTTCAAGCAACTCTTGATCAGCATCTTTAGGTTTTTTGTAATATTGCATAAGATTTGAGCAATCGATACACTTCATAGTGCATCTTTCGGTAACCTGGATGTCAATCGCATTTAAAATCAAAGCACTGTTTTCATCCCTACTCATAGCCTGAATCCGATTAAGCTTTGACGTATGTGTGTGCAATCTGCGTTGAACTTCCTCAAAAGACATAACTTCAGTGTAGGCGTCCTCATTAACTGCCCGCAAAATACCCGTGCAACTATAAATATTTTCTGTTTTTCCTATGGTCTTTATAGTTCTGGCTATACTTTCAAAATAATTACTTGATAAAAAAACCATCGCATCTGAACCAAGCGATTCTATGTAACTAGGTGGTTTAACTTTGATTCCAAGAAACTCTTCACCCTGACGATCCAAATCGTCATCAACAAATGCAATAGGCTCAATACCAAAAGAACGAAAAGCAGGTATTGCAATCCGAGCATAACTACTAGGGGCAGTTCCTGCTCCATACAGAACAACTTTTTTCCCAGATTGAATTACTGGCAAAAGTTCAGGAAAAGAATAGTCATTCTGAATAAACTGACAATCTGAAACTTTCATCATGCAACTATGTTCACTTTACGTTTACGTTTTCTCTTTGTAACCTTGCTTTTGTTTGATTGGTCTAATTTCATCTCTAATTTATCTACAAAACTTAAGCATCTTACACCATCCAGTTTATAAACCTCTATGTGAGGAATTACTTTACTCTTAAAATTCATAGCACGGCATTCATATGGAAATCTCTCGTCCCAGCTAATTCTAAAAAATGTACATTTCCAACAATTTGGCCTTTTGTTAAGTCGTTTAAAAAAATTTCTCAAGATTTAAGCTGATTACATGAAATTAATTGTTAATCACGGTCTTTTGATAAAATCTATGTATATCCGGCGTACAATTTGAATGCCCAAAATAAGAAGCACTACTTTAACAATTACATCTTTTGGGTCAACATCAGAAAAATTAAAATCCACCCCAGCCCATATGAAAAAAAGAACTGGAACTGCGAAAATCAAGTACATTCTTATCATACGACAAGCTTTGCAAACAGGTTGTTTGGNTTTCTGTTGNGTAGCTCGCTCTATTTCAACGCGTGTATGAGGATCCATGTTTTTATTGTATCTCAAAAGTCATCAAAACTGCTAACCTTGTAATAACTGAAGAACTACCTGCTGACTTGCATTAGCTTGAGCCAAAATAGCCGTGCCTGCTTGCTGTAATATTTGGCTACGAGCCAGTTCTGTGCTTGCTTTTGCGTAATCCGCATCTTCAATTTGACTTCTGGAGGCGGATTGATTGGTTGAAACATTTGATAAATTNTCAATTGCATGAGTGAGTCTATTTATGACTGCACCCATATTAGCTCTATTTTTGTTTACTTTATCCATCACCGCATCTAAATTTGCTAGAACTTTTTCAGCGCCTTCTCTTGTATTAATCCTATTGGTCATTTGATCAAGAGTTAAATCTACGTCACCTGTCACCTCATTTGTGATTGGTCCGCCCTTGCCAAAATCACCAAGATCAATAGTTATTATTTGAGTGGCACGAGCACCCACCTGAAATGCCAATCTACCAACATTGGGAGGCGACATCTCCACAGTGGCATCTCCTCCAAAATCACCTTGAACAAAACCAAGTTCAGTGAAACTTGAATTAGGACCAAACCCATTGTCTCCTGGAGAAATAGTAAACTCTTTTTCAGATGATAGCTTTATATCACTGTATACAGTTCTNGCCCCAATCGAGGTCGAANTCGCCCCTCTAATACCTGTTACTTCGTTAGAACCTGTTGAGTTAGAAACTGTATCTACTATTCCCAAACTCAACTCAGATGTTGATGAATATGCGCCAGAAACCTCAAATGGAATTCCAGGGTTTGTTGAAGCTAGTTTTATCTCTTTTGTCAAAGCGTCAATAGTAATTTCCATATTGGCGAAGGCGAGAGGATTATCATTAGCAGCCTCATCAATTGCAATCTTCAGAGTNTCTGCAAATGCTGTAAAGCTAGTCGATGTTGCAGCAGCTGAAACCTTGACACCATTAATATTGACTGAAACTTTATCTCCAACGGATAAAGTTGCTGCTCCACTTGTTGCTCCAAGATTTATCGTTGACTGCTGTGCAACTGTTCCACCCTGATCCAATCCAAAACTTGCAGCAGATAACCCTTGTATTGAACCATCAAACCAAACTGACATATTCCTTCCATCTGAAGATTCCAATGTNACGCCTTGACCGTTATTGGAAGCATTGATTCCATGAGTGTGAGTTTGAAGGTTAATTGCTGCTATTACATTTTCTCTTCTTGTATCTGCAGGTTCATCTTGAGTAAGTTTTATCTCTAATTTTGTACCATTTAAATAAATTTCATAGTCGCCTGTGGCCGGGAAGACACCAGGAAATCCAGTNTTAGTTGAAGATCCAGCAATTTTTGCACCTCTTATTTCAGCCTTTACTCCAGTTTCAGACTGGTGAGAGTTAATTGCTGCTGCCATAGCTATTGCACTTGAACTCTTTTTACTACTGCTTGAAATTTCAACAGAGCGGATGTCATCCTCAGCAAGAGCTCCCCTAATAGCTACACCGTTAATAAGCAAATCGCCCTTGTTTAATTTGCTAGTAGGTGCTTGAAAATTCGTTTGTACAGATTCAGCATCGATGTAGGCATCTGNTGCATTTGTAGAAACAGTCGCCGTAAATTCAATACCTGGATTCTTTGCTGTTACATAAACCTCATCCAAGTCATTTCCATAATCAGCCAAAACGGTGATTCCTAGAGTCGGATCTGCCTCAATAGCACTTATTAAACCTGCCCTGATTTGTTCCAAGGAATCACCAGCCTCAGTTGTATACGATTTGCTTTTACCATTAACCGTTACTGTAAAGCTTTCAGATCCGGCTGATGCTAAAGTTCCGGTTAAACTGAATTTACTTATCTGTGAAATTGATGGAGCAACCGATGNTCTGTCTTTGTTAAAAACAGTGGAGATATTTTCGCTGTAAGTTCCAGCCAACAAGCCAGATCTTTCAATTTCTCCGGTTGTACTTGTTTCGAGAATAATTGGATTATTAAATTCTTTATTATCAAGATACTGAGGGTCTTCAGAATACTTTGACTCAAGTGAGTATGTACCTGATTGAACTCCCTGTTTTAATCCCGTTCTGGCTGCAAAAGTTGCATCTGGGGCAACAGTATTAAAACCAATCTCTATATTACGACCATCTGCAGCCTCTAACCTAATTCCCTTGTAGTCATCATTAGTATTAATTGCTATGACACCTGTATCTTTGGTCATCCTGTTAATTGCTTCGACTACAACTCCACGACTTTCTCTGATGTTATTATTTATTGTAGTGATTATTGGTGATGTGTAGCCGTTAATTACTAAAGTCCCTGACACCACTCCTCCCGCAGCCATTGAATTTCCAGTCATCACTGTTTTTCCAACTACTGCATTTACACCAGTAGAGTCTGAAATAAGGTTTATCGCAGCTGCTTTTGAGATAGCACTGCCAGCACTATTAATACCTGAAGGAGATGTCGAATCACTCTTGGCTAATGACAGGTTTACAGTTTGTCCATTGATAATCAAATCACTTGAGCGTAATGCGGTCAGTTCTGANAAACCCCTATTAACACTCATTGAAACCTTCGGGCCTCTTTGTGTAAATGATTCAGGGTTACCGTCGCTTCCTAACATTGTGACTGTAAGATCTTGTGAAATGATCAAGCCATTGTTCGCGGCATCCACATTTGCTCTGGTTGTTTCACTTGAAATTAGACTTGTGCTAGTTCCNGTCGCCCTTGCTAAAATACTGCTGGCTAAAAACTTTTTCCCAGGCTCTAATGAAGTTAGTGTCAAATAAGTAGCATCATCATTGGTTACATCCATATCTCGAGCTACTGTAAATGAAACTAGGTCTGATAAATTAGCATTTTCTGACAATGCCTCTGCCATGTTAGTCACAATATTTTTGTTAGCAATAGCATTTGTGTAAGTTCCACTTGCACTTCCTACATCTGCTGAGGTGACTGTGTAATTAGCACTAACATCATTCAATCTTAAATTTATGATGTCTCCAGTTTGATAATCGCCAGAAATAGTAAAGGTATCTTGTTGTGCTACAGAATCTTTAGCAAAAAATACTGTTCCAGCCGAAAAATTAGGAGTACCTCGTAGAGTTATCACATCTCCACTTTCAAGCTCGAAATTGGCATCTAAAGCTCCATAAGCAGTATTTTCATTAACCGTGCTTGTTACTTTTGGATTTGCCGACCCTGAAAATGCAACACTCAAATCTGACGCCTCTCCATCCAGAGCTGAGTATGTAATGGTTAAAGACCCATCTCCGTTATCTTTTAANGTCCTTCCTGAAGCAGTGTCAAATTGACTATCAGCAAATAGTGCGGCTTTTACTTGAGCAGTTATATTAGACCCAGTTAACCCAGCCGTAGTGGCTAATTCAACAGAAACTCCGTCTATCATTAAAAGACCACCAGTGAGAGTTGTTGTTCCAACTGACATATCNATNCCNGTNACNAAGTTNGANATGGTNGGAGTAAGTGGAATGTTGTCTGTAGTTGCATAAACTAATTTAATTGTTCCATCACCATTATCTGTGGCTTGTCGAAGAATATTATTAGCAGAAAAACTAGCATTAAGTTGATCTGTGACAATTGTTGCAACAGCGGCGGTCGTTCTATTTTGTGGAAGCGCAGAGGCAGCAGTTAGAGCAACACCCGTGGTTCCTGCCGAAATTGTTGCTGCAAAGTTTCCTAATGAGATTCCAGAGGAGTTACTCCAAGTGATTTTCACTTCACCAGCACTTGTTTCATAGGCATTGTAAGAAACCCCAGCAGCTGAAAATGTCGCGTTTGCAGCACTTACAAAATCACATGCAACACTCTGTGCTGAGTCCGATGAATTCAGGCCGGTAACCTGAACCGAGAAGAGTGTTCCATTTCCATCTGTAAGCACAAATCCAACTCCTTCAGCAGAAGCTGCAGTCGGTGCTGAAAGGGTAATAGTTTGCTCGACAGTTCCTAAGTTAATTGAGGTTACCAATGTATCGTTACTTGAACCACCTTTGGTGGTAATTGAAAAGTTGTTTGAGGTTCCTGCACTCCAAGCTCCAAAAGCTAATTGTTGCTGAGAAGCTGTCATGGAGGGACCAAAGGTAACTGTTCTTTGAAGTGCTGGGTCAGGAGTAGCNGTCAATGTCAGCTCTCCAGCTTTNANAAATTGTCCATCATTTGCAAAACTNGTGCTAGTGTCTACAACTTGCACTGTTTCTCGAGCAACTGTAATTCCAACATTTGTATCAGCGCTATAGCTAATCATGGAAACTGAGGGACTTTCCTCAGGATATGTAATTGTAATTGTTCCACTTCCAGCATTAACAACTACTCTTGATTCAGTAGCTGAAGCACTTGAAAATTGTGAGTCCAAAGCCGTTTTAACCTGGGCGGCAATAGTTGTCGCATTAGTTCCGGGGGTTATTTGAACTGTTGTACCTCCTATATATATATTCCCCAAACTTTTTACATCGGTAGCTGTAAAGTTAGAACCAGTAGTATTAGACGCAAGAATTGGATCAAGAGGGTCCCCGTCTGCTTCTGTATATGTAAGAGTAACACCAGCGCTACCACTTATATTTGATGCTGACCTAAAAATAGAATTTGCAGCAAAATCCTCGTTTAGTTTTGCAGCAACTACAGCAGCTATTTCTGCTGATGTGTTATTCACAGGAGAAGAGGATGCAGCAGANAACGTTATGCCAGTTGCTCCAGCAGANATAGCTGCAGCGTGGGATACCACATTGGCAGAACCCCACCTAATTGTTACAGTTCCGTCTCCATTATCGATAGCATAATGACCATCAGCAGTAAAAGTTGCTACCGCATTTATTGCGGAAACTGCCTCTGCAGCAACAGCTGCTGCTGTGCTTGCGGTAGTTGAAAAAGTGACTTGTGCCGAATATATTGCTGCGGCACCTCCAGAACTCACTCCAGTAAGGTTAATTCCTATGTTATTAGCAGAACCTGCTGCTCCGAAAGTTAATGTTTGTTCAATACTTCCCAGATGAACACTACTTGTTAGCGGGTTTGCCCCCGATGCACCTCTAGTTGTAATNTTAAATGTCAAGCCAGTTCCTGAACTGAAATCACCAAATGTTAAATTCTGTGATGCGGCGTCTGCATCTCCTAATATTAACTTATGTTGAGCTACCGATTCCGTAACATCTTTTGTCACAGGACTATAGTTAATAGTATTTAAATATTCACCCGTCGAACTAATTTTAAATACAGGCGTAGGCCCAACCGGCTCTCCTGCAGTACCGTTTAATACTTGAAAACCATTCCATTCTGTCATGTCTGCAATTCGGACTATTTCTTTTTTTAATTGTTGAAACTCCAAATCCAAATAACTTCTGTCCTCTCCAGCATTAGTATCATTAATTGCTTGAATGGCTAATTCACGCTGTCTTTGCAACATGTCAGTAATTTCGTTTGTAGCCCCCTCTGCAGTTTGAATCAAGGAAATGGCATCTCCGGCGTTTCTCACTGCCTGATCGAGTGCACGAATCTGCTGAGTCATTCTTGTTGATATTGCCAAACCTGCAGCATCATCCCCAGCTGAATTAATTCTTTTGCCCGTAGACAATTGCTCCATTGATTTAGACAAAGTACGTTCTGAATTTAGTAACGCTGCCTGTGTAAACAATGCCTTTGTATTAGTGTTGATAACTGCCATTTTTTTTCCTTTCTAACTGTTATTAACAGTCAGATTCAAAATATTATTTTTTATAATGTTAGGGAAAGGTAAATAAGCACAAAAAGTGCCAAAAATTTTACTGCATGGCCTTACAAATCTTTTTTTACAACTAAGTTGCTTAAAACAAATAACTATAAAGTAAAAAAATTTTATATAAATCATGCATTTACAATCAATTATTTTAAAAAGTATTAAATTTATCATTTTTCTTTTAACGTAATTTTGTAACGTTGATCGTTTTAGCGGTAATCATTTGCCGCTTACTTCAGGATCTACATCTGTTACCGCCTCTACTTTTTTTTCATCTTGAATTGTCTCAGGAGCAAGCACATCCTCACTTTGTTCAGGAAGATCTGGAGCTGTTTTAAAACCTAAAATTGAGCTTAATACCTTAAATTCAGCATCAACATCCGGATGGTTTGGATACCTTTCGTGTGCATCAATACATACGCTTAAAGCCTCTGCATGTTCCAAATCACATCGAAGAGCTCTAATCAACATAATAAAACTGTATGGTGTTGCATTTACTCCTTGTTGTTCAATCAAAGTTCTAAGTAACGAAGACGCAATTGTCCAATCTTGTCTTTGCATTGCCATAAGGCTTGCGATAGCCAAAATATCCTCACTTTCTGGGTACAGTGCTAATCCGGCTTCTACTAGAGCCTCTGCTAGAATTGTTTTATGCTCAGCAACAAGACCAGAGATAGCCTCTCGTATTTCTTGGGGGGAATAGTTTGACACCTCTTTAGTTGTCATCATCTTCCCAACTGTTGCTTGTTTTATTGTTTCATTACTTAACCTATTCATTTCCACTCCCTGTTTGAAGGACATTTTATTCATGTCTGATCTAAAGCAAGAGAGATGCCAACTTAGCAAATATTTTTTAATTTAAGTTTGGGTTTTCTGTCTCAAAAGCAGGTTAGTATTANTAACTATGGCAAAACCTAAACACCGAATACCTCCACAAAAAAAAACTGGTCGAAGTCCTTCCAAAACAGTTCATCCATCTATAGATTCTATTAAGTCTCCAAAAGCAGATAAAGATAATTCATTCCAAACTGCATTGGATAACAAGAACTATGATTTNGCTAAAAAAATATTAGCTGAAAGCTCAAAAAATATGCCTGAATGGCGACGTTTAAATCTTGAAGGACTAATAACAATAAGCCAAGGTGATTTAGTTGCTACAGAAAGAATCCTATTGAGATCATTAAGACACCCCGAGGCGGGGGTCAAGCCTTATAAAAACCTAGTTTCCGTATACAGCCAAATGGGAAGGTTGCGCGATGCGCTCCCTCTTGCAGAAAAAGCNCATAATATGGAGCCAGAAAGTTTAGAAATAGCTCTTTTATATATTAANTGTTTACTTGATTTGGCCAAATCTGACGATGTNATNAGAGTAGCTGACAAACTACTNGAAAAAAACAANAATCANNGACAACTNTTATTAGCAAAAGCATCNGCTCTCAGAGCAGGTTTTAAACCTGAGGAGTCCTCTCTATTGGTTGATGAAATTTTAAAATTATTTCCTAATGATCCCACTGCAATGAGATTAAAAGCAGATATTTT
>NHFB01000046.1 GCA_002170285.1 Betaproteobacteria bacterium TMED100 | reverse complement strand
GAAAGCTTTATTCGATTTTACGAAAACAACGGTTATTCAAACAAATTACTGTGGTCCAAGGAGGGTTGGAACTGGTTATTACGTAACAAAAACAACACTTTCATTAATTTATGCACTTATGATGAGAATCGAAAATTTATTCTTAATAAATGGTTTGGATTAGATCATCTTGTTGACTCAAACTTTCCAGCATTACATATTTCATTTTTTGAAGCACAAGCATATTGTAATTGGAAAAAAAGGAGACTCCCTACTGAGTTAGAGTGGATGTTAGCAACCAAAAAAAAGGAATTTGAATGGGGGTACGTTTGGGAGTGGACAAACGATACTTTTATGTCATATAAGGAATTTAGGCCACATCCTTATGAGGACTACTCAAAACCATGGTTTAATGATCATCAAGTTGTTAAGGGCACAAGTTTTGCAACACAAAAGAAATTTAAATGTATTAGATTTAGAAATTTCTACCAGAAACATAGAAATGATGTTTTTATAGGATTTAGAACTGTCAAAGACCTTTTGTAGCAGTAAACATTGCATATCTTTTTGTGGAATGAACAAAACTGTTTAAATTACTGTAACCCGCTTGACTCAAAATTTCAGAAAAAGAATCTATTGTAAATTTATAAGAATTTTCTGTGTGAATGGTTTGATCTTTTTTAAAAGTAATTTCGCCATGGGAGGATTCAACGATTTGATCTTTGAGAGAGACTAAATACATTTCAATACGTGATTGCTTATCATTATAAATAGCCTCATGTCCCCACGACTCAACATCAAAATTTGTACCTAGATCTCTATTTAAGTGAAGTAATGCATTTCTGTTAAAAGCAGCAGTTACTCCAAGACTGTCATTATAAGCGGCAAGTAAAACTTCAGTGGGCTTAATTAAATCAACACCAACTAGAATTCCGTCAGCTTTTAAATTTTTTAAAAAGTTCATTGAATCGTCTGGTTTAAAATTACCTATTGTAGAACCCGGATAAAAATAAACCAAAGGTTCTTGTTTACATTTCTTTCCTTGAAGTTTTCTTACCAAATCAACTTTAAAACCATCTGAAAAATCCACGGTTATAGTATTAACAGTAAGATCTGGAAATTTATTTTCCAAAGAAATCACAGACTCAACAAAGAAATCCGATGGTAGGTCGACAGCTACATACCTGGACGGTCGAAGGCTCGGTATAACATGTGCGGCTTTACGACAACTACCAGCACCTAGGTCAATCAAACAAGCTTTGTCAGGTAAAACTTCGGCAATTTCATCTAATTTTTCCCTAAATATGTCAAGTTCATCTCTGGTTGCGTTATATTTTGGCAATTCAGTAATAGCTTCAAACAAAATACCTCCAAGATTGTCATATAAGTATCTTGTGGGCAACGAGGCTTGCTCTGCTCCGATTCCTTTTAAAATCTTCTTAATTTCAACTTCAGTCATCTGTGAGTAAGCCCCTTTCTAATACATCCACTAAAAACATCAACAATAAGTACCAACAAAATCATAGCAACTATGACCGTACATGATTTGTCCATTAAAAATAAACTAAGGTTAAAGTTTAACATTTGACCCAAACCTCCAGCACCTACTACACCTAAAACGCTAGCAACTCGGATGTTGTTCTCCCATCTGTATAAAATATAACTCATAAACTGTGGTAATAATTGAGGTAAAGTTGAATAGAAGAATATTTGTAACCCATTAGCTCCGTTAGCAAATAAAATCTTAGATGGTTCTTTATCAACATTCTCAATTGCTTCTGCCATTAATCTACCTAATACACCACTTGTGTGTAATAAAAGTGCAAGAGTGCCTGAAAAAGGTCCTAACCCGGCACTAATTATTAATAGTGCTGCCCAAACTAGTTCGGGTATTGACCTAAGTGTATTTAATATCAATCTTGAGGAATTTCTAATAAAATTTGGCGCCCCTTTTTGAAAATTACTAGCTGGAATTGCAAATAATAATCCTAAAAAAGAGGCGAAAAAAGTGCTTACAATTGACATTGCAAAAGTTTCCCAGGAGGCAATCAAAACCCCAAATACAAATTCTTTTTCTAAATTTGGAGGGAAAAATTCTCGTATAAAATCTGTAATTATATTTATTGATTTATAATCAAAAAGTGAAAATATACTAAAATCAATTTTCCAAAAACTTAATGAGATCCCGGTTAAAACTGAAATAAAAATAAGAAATGATTTTAAATTATTTTTTTTCTCGTCCATTTACTCATCCAATCGGAGATAAATACTAATAAAATAAAAGTAATTAAAATCGTACATACTTCACTTCCTTTATACATTTTCATCGAGTTTTCTAATTGTTGGCCAAGTCCTCCTGCACCTACAAAACCCAACACCACAGTTGATCTAATTGCACATTCCCATCTGTAAATTGTATAAGACACAATCTCTAGAAAATTTTGTGGTAATAAAGCAAAAATTAATACTTGAAAACTACTTGAGCCATTAAGAGATAAATTTTTTTGATAACTGTCATCACTGCTTTCAAGAATTTCTGCATAAACTTTTCCNAACATCCCCCCATAAGTCANAGCTATNGCAATAACACCNGCTGTTGCACCCAAACCCAAAACCCTNACCAAAATTAATGCCCACACCAACTCAGGTACACTTCTTAAAATAATCAGCATTAATCGAAAAAAATATCTNANAGTTCCACCAATNAAATCCGGACTATTATCTACAAAAGANACTGATAATCTGTTGCATATAATTANAGCTCCNGGAACTGCTACTATAAATGCTAAAGTAATTCCAGCTGTTGCAATAGCAATAGTTTGAATGGTTGCATCTGCTACCAAAAACAAAAACTCAAAAGAAATTTCTGGAGGAAAAAAAGAAGAAAAAAACATAAGTGTGAGATCAACACTTTTTTTGTCAAACAATACCCAAGGGTAAAACTCCACAGAGTCGAGTAAAAAAAACAAAACAAACAAACAAAACAAAGACCAAATTATCCATGAATGGTAATTGAAATCATATTTTTCAATCAATCTATCAACCTTGTGTTTTTTACATTTATTCACTGTAAAGATCTTTTATCAAATCATCATGGATTTTAGATGGGGAATAATCAAAATATATTTTACCTTTTTTAATTCCAATAATTCTTGAAAAATGTTTGAGAGCAAAATTGGTTTGATGAAGACTAGNAATAAATGTTACATTTCTTTGTAAAGCAATTTGCTTTAAATTTATCAATGATTCTTCGGCTCTCATTGGATCAAGAGATGCTAAAGGTTCATCAATAGCCCACAATTTGCTTTGAGATAAAATCGCTCTGGCAAGCGAGATCCGTTGTCGTTCACCACCAGATAATCTATCTACTCTTTCATACAATTTCGCCCCTAAACCAAAACAATCCAGTGCATATTTTACTTTATCAATATCCTGTGGGTATATAAGCGAAACAAGACTCATAAAAGAATTCATTCCAGCTAACTTGCCTGCAAGTACAGCTGTCAAGACTTTTTGTCTTGGTGGTAAATGAGGAACCTGAGATGAAATAAAAATTTTAGAGCGAAGTTTATGTCTTTTTTTTGAAGANATTGACCAAGGATTAATGTTTTCAAATAGCAATTTCCCTGAAGAAGGCCTCAAGGCAAAGACAATAGATTTCAANAAAGAAGTCTTTCCTGAGCCCGAAGGCCCTATAACTGCAATNTGTTCTNCGTTATAAATAGAAATATTTAAATTCGATAAAGCCTCAACTTTATTNTTTTNATCTTTTGTATANTGTAAAAAAAAATTTTGAAATTTNATAATTTCTGAATCTATCATTTATTTTAANAGACCAGCACTTTTAGCAGCTTTTTCAAGCCCAACATAGTTTTCATCTTTTGTAGTTACATATCCTGAAGCTTGTTGAAGTGAAAGAATCTCTTTTCCAACCTCAGTTTCATTAGATAGTTCAAGAAAACCCTCAATGATTTTATTTCTTATTTGTTTAGGAACATCCTTATGGATCGTCCAATTATAATTGTAGTACCCAGGAGTAGTGTAAAAAACTCTAACTCCTTCGGGAACCTTGTCTTGTTCAATAAACTTTTCCCAGGTTTTAAAGTTCAGTGCTCCAGCCTCTACCTTTCCCGAACCAACAGAAATGATTGTTGCATCGTGTGCACCACTAAAAGCAACTCTTTTAAAGTCTCTATCAGGATCAATTCCCTCTTTAAGCAAAAAACTTCTTGGCCAAAGGTGCCCACTTGTAGAACTTACCGATCCAAAACTAACTTCTTTACCCTTTAAATCAGACAATGATTTTATGGATGGGTCAGAAGAAATAAAAACTGACCTGAAACCTTGGTCTTCAATTCTCTGAATAATTGGGATAACTTCACCATTTGACCTTATTTTTGCTTGTACATATGTAAAGCCTCCAAACCAGGCCATCTCAACTTTATTATTAACTAAAGCCTCCACTGCAGATGCATAGTCAGTAACCGGATAATAAACCACCTCCTTATCAATAATCCGGGATAGATACTGAACAAGGGGCTTTGCTTTTCTAGCCAATTCAGTTGGATCCTCATCAGGAATAGCAGTTATTCTAAAGATGTTTTCTTTGTGGTTTGCTTGATCACTACAACCCATAAAACTGAAACCAATAAAAATAAATAAAAAAAACTTAAAAAAACTTTTGGAACACATTATCAACCTCATTTCTCGTAATAAATTAATTTTTAGCCTTTGTAATCGCATTTATAACCTCATCCTGTGTTAACCATTCGGATAGAAGAATAGGCTCATTTATATTTGGTCCTAAAACAACATTAAGTGGAATGCCAATCCTTCCATACTCAAATAATGCCTGAGTAATTTTATCGTCTGAGTTAGTCCAGTCAGCTCTCAGTGCAATCACACCTGGTTGTGATAATTCTTTAACTACAGGACTTGTTTCTAAAACTCTAATTTTGTTGGTTTGACAAATTACACACCAAGATGCAGTGAAATCAATAAACACAACAAATCCTTGTTCAATGTATTCTTCAACAAGATTTTCTTCCCAAGGTATCCACTCAACTCCAACTGTTTCACCTTCTTTTTTACTATAGACTGTCTTTTCATTATTAAATTGACTACTTACAGAAAGATTGTTTGTTGATGAAATAGAAATAGAAAAGAAAAATATACTGATCGATAAGCACACAGTTATTATTAGCAAAAAAAACAATCTAGCCTTAATTTTAATCTTAGCTGGTTGGAGAAATTTCCCCCAAACCCATAATGACAAACAAACAAACAAAATAGATAACCAACTCGGAAAAAAAACACTACTGCCCTCAAGTTCTACTAACACCCATAACAACCATCCTGAAGCAGCCAACATGGGAAATGCAAGAAACTGTCTAAGTTTTATCATCCAATCACCTGGCTTTGGTAATTTTTGAATTATCCAAGGTTGTGATATTAAAACAAAATATGGTGTCGAAATTCCGATTGCAAGAGACAAAAAGATCAAAAACACTACATATAAATTTGCAGTAGCTGCGAACCCAATTGCTCCTCCCATAAATGGTGCCGTGCATGGTGATGCCACTATCACAGTCAATACACCAGAAAAAAAAGCACCCATGAATCCTTTGCCTGAGTCGTATTTACCTAATTGACTCAATGAATTTCCAAATTCGAATGCACCTGCTAAATTCATTGCTATAGTTGCAAAAAGTATCGATAAACCTAATACAACCCAAGCACTTTGCAGTTGCAAACCCCACCCTACTGAGTGCCCCAACTCTCTAAATATTATAAAGAAAGTAGCAAAAAACATGACACTTAAAATCACACCTGCCACGAAACCAATTCCATGCTTGATCAAAATAGCTTGATCTTTAATTCCCTCTGTAATGGACAAAACTTTTAGACCAACAACCGGAAATACACATGGCATCAAATTTAAAATCAAACCACCTAAGAAAGCAAATAGGATTGCATTTACAGTTTGAGTTGTTTGGCTTGAAACGTTTTTTTTAATATTATTTTTTTCACCAAAATCTATCAAAGTTCCTTTTTTAGGATGTTTTGTTCTTTCAACAAGCTCAGCTGACCAAATTCTTCCATTGCCTTCATTGTCAACAAATACACCCTCAATTTTATTATCCGAAATACCTTTTTCTATTAGCTCCTTTGAGGACTTAGATAATTTAATACTCAAAATCCAACTATTTTCCTCATTTGAAGACAATGAATCACTATTTTTGATAAGTTTATAAAAAACCTGATTTTCGGCAGGTTGTATCAAACCCTCTTGTAAAGGAAAGAAAAAACCAGGCACTACGTCAAACCCGTCAGATTTTTTTTTGTTTTGATAATTCAAATCTTGAAAAATAAATAAACTTTCATTTTCAAAATCAAAACTAGCTTGTATTGGTTGCGAATAAAAGTCTTTGGCAGGTAAATTTTTGCGTTGTTTATCAAATAAAGATTTATCCTTAGTGAGTTCTCTAGGTACTGTTTCTTTGACTATGGGGATTTCTAACTTCAACTGTTTTTTTCCGGGTATACAAACATCCTTGCATACAAGCCAGCTAACGTCGGCAATGACTTTTAAGTTAGTATCAATTTTCAAATTAGCAGGTGCAATTAATTTTTGGATTAGTAAAATTTCATTTTCATAACCAAAATTTGCAAGAGGTCCAACAAAAATTCTTTTTGGAGGTGGCCACTGGATATTTTCAATTCCCCACAAAGAATTTGACTGAGAAAACTTCCATTCTATTTTAGTTGGAAGGCCTGTGTCTCCGGGATTAAGCCAGTATGTATGCCATTCTGGATCATGAATAATTCGAACACCTAAATGTAATTCTTTACCTGGATAAACATGTGCCTCTTCCGAAACTATTTCTAATCCAATATTTCCTTCATAAATAATCTCTCCATGATTATCTACTAAAGATTTTTTTGAGAAATCAAGCAAACTACCCGAATTAGCTGTAGTTGAAAAAAACCATAGTAAATTAGCAAATAATAATATTGAAAGAAAATTTGTTTCTTTTTTCATAACTATGATTTGTTTTCCATAACATTATGGAAAAAAGTGCGCTCTATTAAAATTGACAAAGTAATACAAAAAAATTTTTGTATATTGTCATTATATCTGAAAGTGGTTATAACTTATTCATCAAGATTAATTTTTATAAAAAGGTAAATTTTGTCTATCAAATCTAAATTATCATCGTTAACATTAAATTTTTTCTCTTGGAAGGTAAAAAATTCACCTCCAATTACCTCAAAATATGTGCTCATAGCTGCACCTCATACTTCAAACTGGGATTTTCTATTAATGCTACTAACATCCTACAAAACCAATGTTCCTTTAAAATGGATGGGTAAAAAAAGTTTATTTAAATGGCCATTTAGTTCATTGATGATAGCTCTTGGTGGAGTACCTATTAACAGAGATAAACGAGGATCAGTTGTTAGTGTTACTGCAACAAAAATTATGAATGCAAGTAAATTTGTTTTAGTAGTTCCACCCGAAGGGACAAGGTCTAAAACTGAATTTTGGAAGTCCGGCTTCCTTTACATTGCACGCGAGTCTAAAATACCCATTGTCTTTTCTTATTTAGACTACAAGAAAAAGGAGATTGGTTTTAGTGCACCAATAAACCAGACTTTACATTCAAAAAAAATCATTGAGATTGCAGATACTTTTTATAAAAACGTAACTGGTTTGTATCCTGAAAATTTTGGACCAATCAAATTTAAAGAAAAAAATTATTAATAATTAGAATCCTAAAATTAGTTTAAAATTTCCCTCTCATTAGCTAATGGAAAATTGCAAATTTCTAAATTCTTGAAATTGTAATACGTCTTCGAGTTTTTTTCTAAAGTAACTTGCCCGTCTCGCGAAACATAATCACCATGAAATCCAGTACACCTCCAATTAGTAAGGTTCTCCATTTGACACCCCTTGTGTTCTCTCCAAATTGCTTTACCTCCCTTATCATAGCCAATAGCAACTACCCTCCTATTATTAAAATCGGAGATAAATGAAAATTCAAATTTTTCAACACACACACTACACTCGGAATTAATTTCACAGATACCAAACTTTATCTTCATTTCGGANGCAAACAAGCCAGTGGATTTAAACATAAGCAAGAAACCTAATAATAAATATAATTTTTTAATTGTCATTTTTTGGTAAATTTTAAGCTATTAAAGGTTTATTTTAATTCATAGATTTTAAACTGTGTTTAATTAGTCCAGAACCAGCCTCAGANTATATATTAAACACAGTAACACCTAAGGCAGATAAATCTTTTTCCTCCTCTTCAAACCGAACTACAGCAGAGACTTTACAAGGCAAATCAATATGGTTGATTTGTTGAGCTGCCGCCAAATTACTTCGATGTCTCGGCATCGCCAATACAATAAACTTTAAATTCACATTATTTTTTAAGTTTAACCAAAAATCGTAATCGTCAGCATCTCCAATTAAAACTTTTCTACCTGACTCAGTAAGCTTTTTAACTCTACTAGAATCATGTTCGATTCCTACCACACCNNAGTTATAGATAGTTTTGAGCTCATCATAAGCGCCAACTCCAACTCTTCCCATGCCCACTACCAAGGCCTTAGCATCTCCTACTTCAACGAGAAGGTCTTCCTTATGAATTTCTTTAGCCTGAAATTTTAAAAAGGTCACTTTAAAGTGTTCATAAATTCTCTCACTATGTTTACTAAGTGGAGATGCAATAGCAAAACTAAAGCTAACAGCTATTGCAATAACTACTAGCCAATCAAATGAAATTACATTTTGACTAACTGCTACAGCTCCTAGAATAAGAGCAAACTCTGAATAGGTAGACAATGAAAGAGATGAAAACAATGAAGTTCTTGATCTTAACCTAAAATAATTTGAAACGACAAAATAACATATTGCCTTTAATGGAAGTAAAAAACATAAAACTAGCCCTATCATTACAGCTTCAAAAGAGGGAACTCCATTAACACCAATCGATAGAAAAAAGCCGACTAAAAAAAATTCTTTTAAAGAAAATAATGATTTTGATAATTCGTCAGCTTTATAGTGGGTAGAAATTAAAACTCCAATTATTAAAGCCCCTAATTCCCCTTTTAAACCCACAAACTTAAACAACTCTGCACCCAATCCCAAAGCTAAAATCAAACCTGTAAACACTAGCAACTCATCATGACCTGATAAATCAAGTAATTTGTAAATTAATGGCCTCAGTAACGGGAGTATTAAAATACATAATGCATAATACTCGGGATACTTACCTTCACTGATCACAAGGAAAAAACTCGCTATTAAATCCTGAACTATTAAAATCCCAATTGCAATTTGCCCATAAAAAGCAGTCATATCCCCTTTATTTTGAAGTGTTTTCACAGTGTAAACTGTACTAGAAAATGAAAGAATAAAAGCTACAAAAAAAATCCCATAAACAGAGAGTTCTAATGGTGAGGAAAAGAAAAACTTATTGCCTAAATACAAAAATATTGTTGCCAGTAATATAAACAATATAACTTCTATAAATGCAGTTCCANAAACTTCTTTTTTTATTAAAGTATTGAGTTTAAGTTTTAACCCTATTGAAAATAATAATAGATTAATTCCTATGTCTGATAAAAATTCTATTTCAGCTGGACTTTCTAAGCCTAGGAAGTTGTAAATGAAACCCGCGAAAAGAAAACCCACCATTGCAGGAAGACCTACAATGGAAAAAAAAAGCCCGCTTACTGCCGCAAAGATAAAAAGTAAAATAAAATCCATTTAAAGCTATATATATTAATAAGATACACTAGTAACTAAAGTAACAAAAAATTATGATTAAATCTAACTTATAAAATAAACTTTAAAATTTAGTTTAAATAATGAATTAGTTTTTAAATATGCCAAAACAACTTGCTAAAGAATATTTAAATAGAGAGGAAGCAATAGTTGCCTCTAATTTAGCTCAACGTTGTGTGCAATGTGGATTTTGCACTGCAACTTGCCCAACGTTTCAAATAACAGGTAACGAATTAGATGGGCCAAGAGGACGAATTTCTCTAATTAAAGGAGTGTTAGAAGGGAGTACTCCAACCTATNTAACCCAAAAACATCTTGATAGATGTTTGCTTTGTAGAAATTGCGAAACAACTTGCCCAAGTGGGGTTCAATATGGGAATTTGTTCTCTATTGGAAAAAAACTTGTTAATGAGAAAGTCAACAGAAAAAAATATGATCGGATCTTAAGATGGCTTCTCAAGGAAGGACTAACATCTAGCCTGTTTTCAATATCAATGATAATTTCAAAAAAATTTCGAATGATCTTACCAAAATTCCTCAAAAGTAAAATCCCAAGAGACTCTCCGATCTTGATTAAAAATAAAACGAGCATAAAATTTGTTAACGAACCTAAAACTATTAACTCAAAGGTTTTGTTTCTTGCAGGCTGTGTTCAGCCATCAATGCTACCTAACATTAATAAATCCACATTGAATTTATTAAGAAATTGCAACTTTGAATGCATAGTTGCTCCCAGTACATGTTGTGGTGCGCTTAAGTCACACCTTGATGACAAGAAAGGAAGCATGGACCAAGTAAAAAAAAACATTGACACATGGTGGCCTTATGTCGAATTAAACACTATTAAATATATAATTATTAATGCTTCCGCCTGTAGTTTAGAGATCAAAAATTATCATAAATTGTTTTCAAAAACCTCACCTTATTATTTAAAAGCGAAAAAAATAGTTTCATTAGCAGTTGATTTATCTGAAATACTACCCGAATTACTTTCCTTGCTTAAGAAAAAACTACCAGAAAGAAAAAGAAGTAAACTTGCATTCCACCCCCCATGTACTTTGCAACATGGACAAAAGATAAATGGAATCATTGAAAATATTTTTAATGAGCTGGGCTACGATGTTTCTGTCCCTACCAAAGACTCAAACATTTGTTGTGGGTCCGCAGGAACATACTCAGTTTTACAACCAAAATTTGCTAATATTTTAAGGAACAATAAATTAATTGAACTAAATAAAATTAATGCTGAGATTATTATTTCAGCTAATATTGGTTGCATTGCTCATTTACAAAGTGGGACTGATAAACCAGTGATGCATTGGGTAGAAGTATTAGCACATGAGTTAGAAACTCATCAAAAATGCTAGACGCTTTTTTATATTCAATAAACAATATTTTAAGTTTAGAAAATGAATTAATAAATATAATTTTTTTAACACTTAAGGTAAGTATTTCTTCAGTAATAATCGCCTCTTTAATTGCATTACCCATTGGATCATTAATTGCAATATCAAATTTTCGCAGTAAAAAAATAATCGTTATTATTTTAAATGCATTGATGGGTTTGCCTCCAGTGGTTGTCGGTTTAATTATTTATTTATTATTTTCTCGCGCCGGCCCACTTGGTGAATTAGGAATTTTATTTACACCTGAAATAATGATCTTGGCACAAACAATTTTAGTTTTGCCAATTATTTGTGCCTTAACTAGACAAATAATTGAAGATATTTGGCAAGAATATCAGGAACAACTAATTTCGCTCGGGATTAAAAAATATCAAGCTACTTTAACGCTTCTGTGGGATGCTAGGTTCTCTTTAATAACAGTTCTACTCGCAGGTTTAGGTCGGGCTCTTTCAGAAGTTGGTGCGGTTTTAATAGTTGGAGGAAATATTGACGGCGTGACAAGGGTAATGACCACAGCAATTACACTTGAAACCTCGAAAGGTGATCTTTCACTGGCTTTGAATTTGGGATTAATACTNATATTCTTAATCATTGTTTTAAATGCAATTATTTTTGCGATTAAAGAATTAACAAGTAGTTAATTTAAATGAACTCTATTCTTCCTCTTAAAATTAAAGAAGTTACTTACAANATAGGTACTAAATTAATATTGAAAAATATTTCTTCAGAGATCCACTCAGGCCCTCCAAAAATAATCCTAGGTCCTAATGGGGCAGGAAAAACTGTTTTAATGAAGATTTGCCATGGACTAATTAAACCAAGCTCAGGCTCAATAATTTGGTCTAAATCGAAAAATCAGCAAAATACCTTTCAACATACCATGGTTTTTCAAAGACCAATAATGTTGAGGCGTTCGGTCATTAAAAACTTATTGTTTGTTTTAGCTTCCAAAGGATTAAAGAAAAAAAAACAGCATGAATTAGTCGATGATGCACTTCACCTTGTAAACATGACAGAACATAGAAAATATCCAGCACGTAGTCTCTCCCAAGGTGAACAACAAAAACTTGCTTTAGCCAGAGCTTGGTTATTAAATCCNCAGGTTCTATTTTTAGATGAGCCAACAGCCAATCTGGATCCAAAAGCTACGGAAACTGTCGAAAACATAGTTCGCAAAATCTCTAATGATGGAACTTTAGTGCTTATGACAACACATAATATTGCACAAGCAAAAAGAATTGGAAGTGAAATTTTATTTTTACATGACGGTGAATTAAAAGAAAAAACCAAATGTATTGACTTTTTCACCAATCCTAAAACTATAGAAGCAAGTGAATTTATTGAAAAAGAAAAAATACAATAACTAATAGTTTATTTTTTTTTAAAACACACTGAGGTAAAAACAGCCTTAAATAATTCATCATCTGAAATAGGATGCCAATCTTCAGCCTTAAAATAATCTTTAATTGGCAAACCGCTAGAAAAAAAACCAGTAAAAGAAAACCTAATTAATTTTCTATATTCCTCTTGCTGGCAGTCTAATTCAATTTTAAATTGTCTTGATTTTATTTTTTCATTGGGTATATTAAAATTTTTTAAACTCCATATGCTTTTAATTCCATCATCAACTTTGCGAATACTTCCTAAGTCAACATAAATTTTTGCCTCATTATTTTCGGCAATATTTTTCCACTCAGAAAANCCCAAAGATGGTAACAAAAAAATTAATAAACCAATTAAAATTGACTTGTACAAAACCAAACCTCTTAAGTGATAATTGCCTAAAAATATATTTACCTTTACATCTTACAACGGTAGAGTCAACAAATAAAAGACTAATATTTAAATATGCCAAGACCNAATACTGAATATGAGATATGTTTATCTGGAAAAATAAAAATTTCTGATTTAGAAAAAATAGAACCTTTGANTAAAACCAGAAGAAAAATAGTAAATTATCATTCAAAATATTTTGATAGCGAGGATTTATATCTACTAAACAATAGTTTAGGGCTTAGACTAAGATATGAAAATTCATGCTGGGTGCAAACACTCAAATATGAAAGACGTGACCAAAGCCGTCTTGAATGGAATTCACGTTCTACCTCAAAAGACAATAGAAAAATTCNCAAAATCAATGGATTNACGTTACCAAATAATAAAACTCTTAATAAAAATGGTTGTAACCTTCAAAAAGATTTACAAGATATTGCTCCAACACTTGAAGAAAAATTTTCTGTCCATGTTAAAAGGACCTTATGGTTGCTAAATTACAAGGGAAACAAAATTGAAGTTTCATACGACAGTGGTTTGATAAAGACTTCAGAAAAACAAGAAAAAATTTCAGAAGTCGAATTAGAACTCATCAAAGGAGAGCCAAAAGCACTGTGGTTATTAGCAAAAGATTTTATAAAAAAATTACCTAATCTTTGTGTTGAATCACAATCAAAAGCCTTTAGAGGTTTTTTGCTAAATGGATTAAATTGGAAAAACTTTAATCCCTCTGGTAATTCAAGAACTATTCAGAAAAGTACAAACTTTAAGAAGATACTTAAAGAAACANTACTTGAAAAAAATAAAATGCTCTCTTTTTCTANTTNAATGTTAGTTAAAAAAAAGGAAATACATGCAAAAAATATCCTAATTCAAACATTAATCGAACTNAAATATATTTTTCAGTTTCTTGTTTTAATTAAGGTGTACAAATCTGAACAAAATTTAAGCTATTTTAAATCCTTAAGATGTAAATGCTTTACTTTGGAATATAAACTCCAAATAAAGAATAATAAAAAATTTGATGATGTAATTTCCTCTAAAACCACTCAATTGTTAATTGCAGACATTGGTTTATTTGCTAATAATATTGATACGTTGTTACTTGAAACGGGTATAAACAAAACTATTGAAAAATTTTTTTTAAAAATCGAAGAAAGTATACNTAAAAGAAAAAATTTAAATTATGAAACTCAAAATTATCAATACAGGAAGAGAGCATTCAAGCTGATACCTTGCAATCGCAATTTTTTCCTTTCAATTGGAATCTCAGAAGCATTAATAATGGAAAATAATAATTTANATTTATTAATTACTAACTAATATGGATATCGGATTATACTAACCCAAGCCGTTTATTCTTTTTAAACTAATATAATTCATCTCATTTATNACTACGTGTGATCCTGCATAGGCAACTTTGTGATAATTAAGTTTCATCACGCTTCAATCCAAGTTGCGACTTAACAATCATATTTTCAGAAAAGTCTTCTTTGACTGCAACCCCGAGTCGTTCAAACTCTCTTGCTTGATTAATTAAATTCCCATGACCCTCAGTCAATTTATTCATTGCATCACTGTATGAAATCTCAGCTTCGGAAATTTTCAATCCAACCCTTTCAATATCCTTTACAAAATTACGCAGTTTAGAGTGGATCTTGCTCGCGCGACTTGCCAACTCAGCAGAGTTTTTATTCTGATCTTCAAACCTCCATAATTGTTTAACGATTTTCAAATTTGTTGTAAGTGTGGTTGGAGTTGCCACTAAAACTTTATTGTCAAGTGCAGTTTGAAATATCATTTCATCTGCTTGTATAGCCGCTACAAAAGCTGACTCCATTGGAACAAACATAAAAACCATTTCAGGCGTATTTAATTCTGGTATGTCAAAATAAGACTTATCACCTAGTTCTTTAATTCTGGCTTTAATAGAATCTGTATGATCCTTAAGTGCTTTCTTTTTGTCGGACTCATTATCAGAGTTTACGAATCTATTATATGCATTCATCGAAACTTTGGAATCAATTACTAGGTGTTTGTTTTCCGGAAGATAAACAATAACATCAGGTACTTTTCTCGTTGTCTCAACCTTTATACTAACCTGAGTTTTATAATCTTTCCCAACTCTTAAACCACTTTTATCAAGGATGTTTTCCAAGACAATTTCGCCCCAATTTCCCTGCACTTTTGTCTGATGTTTAAATGCTAGGCTCATCTCTTTCATATTACCTATTTCAGCTTTTAATTCTGATTGTAATTCTATTCTTTCTTTTGACGCAGCCTTTTGTATTTCTTCAAACTTATTCCCAAACTTATTAATGTCATTTTGGAATGGAGATAATAATTGGCTTAATTTTTCTTGATTATAATTCGCAAATGCTTTAGTTTTTTCATCTAAAATTTCATTTGCTAAAGTTTTAAATCTATCTGAAAACTCTTGCTTAGCAGAAAGGAAAATAGAATTCTTATTTGATTCTAATGCAAGTTGCACTTTTAATTCTTCATGCTTTTTTTTTTCAAGCCTTATCAGTTCTTCGAGTTTTGAATTTTTTAACTCTACATCTTTTTTATAATTAAGTTTTTCTTTACAAGAAGACACCTCTTCTGATAGAGCAAGGATTTTTTCAGTTTGTATTTGAATTTTCTTATAGAAAAGAATTAATTGAAAAAGAATAGCCAATACTATACTAAAACCAATGCTAAATAATAATATTTCAGATATCATAAATTTTGGAAATTACAATAAATAATTAATATGTCCATGTTATGTCAGCTTTGACAATACTTGAAAATAATAGTTTTCAATTTTAAATATAGTCTATTTCTTTGGTAAAGTATTTAACAATCTAAATATAAGAAAGAAATTAAAATGTTTAANTTGGTATTTTTCATTTTAANTAAACAAAATAAACATAACCCTCATTCTATGTTNATAAGTTTAAGCTTATATTTTCTAACTATNTTTTTACTTTATGAAAAATAANATTACAAAAAAAACTCTNANAAATAAATTAAAATTCGAGACAAGAGCTGTTAGAGACGGATCATTTAGGTCCTCTGCAGGTGAGCACTCTGAATCAATTTTTTTAACTTCTAGCTTTATGTTCAACTCTGCAGAACAAGCATCAAAAAGATTTTCAGGATTAGAGAGTGGTATGATTTATTCTCGGTTTACAAATCCAAGTGTTCAGATGTTTGAGGATAGATTGGCATCCTTAGAGGAAGGTGAAGCATGTGTTGCAACTTCATCTGGAATGTCAGCCATATTATCAGTCTGCCTTACATTTCTTAAATCTGGTGATGAGATATTAACAACTCCTAGTTTGTTTGGTGCAACTATACAACTGTTTGATAATATCTTAAAAAAATTTGATATTTCGATTAAATATGTTTTCCTGACAGATTTAAAGGGATGGGAACATGGCATCACCAAAAAAACAAAATTAATTTATCTTGAAACTCCATCGAACCCTCTAAATGAAATTGCAGATCTTGAAGGTATTGCAAAACTAGCAAAACAATTCAAAGTTATAACTATTGTGGATAATTGTTTATGCACCCCAGTTATCCAAAAACCCTTAAATCATGGAATTGATTTGGTTTTACATTCAGCAACTAAATTCATAGATGGTCAGGGGCGGGTTTTAGCTGGCGCAGTTATCGGAAAAACTAAGTTAATTGATAAAATTAAAATAATTGTAAGAACGAGTGGACCCGCCCTTGCCCCCTTTAATGCATGGATTTTATTTAGGTCCCTTGAAACTCTTTCAGTACGAATGAACGCTCAATCTGAATCTGCATTCAAAATAGCTTCCTGGTTAGAAAAAAACGAGCAAATTTCACAGGTTTTTTACCCCGGTCTAGAAAGCAACCCCCAACATAAAATTGCAATGTATCAGCAGTCCAATGGAGGAGCAATCGTCTCTTTCAAGCTAAGGAATGATGTAAGTATGAAAAAAAATCAACTCGCATGGCGCATTATTAATAGAGTTAAAATATTTTCTAACTCTGGTAATCTCGGCGATTCCAGATCTATTATTACACATCCATACAGTACAACTCATAGCAGAATTAAAGAATCTTTTAAAAAAAAATCTGGTGTGAACCATCTTATTTTGCGTCTCTCAATTGGCCTTGAAAATGCGGATGATTTGATTGCTGATTTAAATCAAGCTCTTGGGCAGAAAGAGAAAGCTCAATGAATGAAGTTCTCTCCCCCTTTTTCGCAGCTTTCATTATTGCCTATCTATTGGAGCCAATAACAAGAAAACTTTCCTCTTATGGCATTAGTAGGACTCTGGCCAGCTTAATATCAATCTTGGTGGGAACAATTATTCTTTCTGGAATTATTTCTCTAGTGGTTCCAATCATTGATAATGAAATTGATAATTTAAAGCTACGTTTACCCAGTATGATAAGTAATGGTTTTTTGTATATAGAGCCAATTTTTTCAAACTATTTAAACATTCAACTTGATTCAGTTGAAAACATTCGTGAGCAAATACTCGAATGGTTACGAAAGTATTCAGGCACTGCCTCAAAAAATTTTTTTTCTATGCTAATAAGTGGTACAAATCTTTTTTTTAATATTATTGGTTGGATGGTTCTACTACCAGTTGTGATTTTTTATCTACTAAGAGACTGGAATAAAGTTTTTCCAAATATTCTAGAAATTATTCCAAAAAAGAACAGGGATGTAACAAGAAATACTTTGATTGAGGCCAACGATACTCTTAAGAATTATTTACACGGGCAAGCACTTGTGATTACTTGTATGTCAATCTATTACACTTCCTTGCTATTAATTGCAGGTTATGAAAGTTGGTTTTCACTTGGTTTATTATCTGGGATCCTTGTTTTTTTACCCTATGTGGGTTTTGCTTTTTCAGTAATTCTGGTTTTACTCTCCGGGCTCCTTGAATTAGGTCCGCTCTACAGTTTAATTTCCGTGTTATTAATTTATGGATTAGGTCAAGTGATTGAAGGATTTTTTCTCACTCCAAAATTAGTAGGTGACAAAATTGGGTTGCATCCTTTAGCGGTAATATTTTCATTAATGTTTTTTGGAACACTATTTGGTTTTTTAGGCTTACTTGTCGCATTACCAATTGCCTCAATCTTAATTGTGATAGGGAAAAAAATTCTTACAAAAAGCATGTAATAAAAATAAATACTACTTGCTACATACAAAATTCAACACTTCATTACGACTTTTGTCGTTATTAATTGATTCCCATTCGGAGGGTTCTTCTTGAAACGAAATAATTTTGCCAACACCCATCTCACCTGCAACTTTATCCATAGCTAAAATTCTAGTTTCTTTCATTTTACAATTAAACTCGGAACGTATTCGGAGGCTTGTAACTCCGTCCTCAGAAATATTACGAAGTTCATGGAGTTCTTTTGCCATTCTTCTATCGTTTAGATGAGGAACGATAAAATTACTCTCTACAAAATAAATTTTTTCATCATCTTTAGTAATCTGTCTCCACTCAGCAAATGCCTTAGAGTAAAAGACAAGCAAACAACAAAAATAAATTAATTTCATAAAGTACTCCATATTGGATTAAAAGGTTTTTTTTTCAAAACATACAGCAGCAAAAACTTTTGCGCCCAGTGACTTTGGTAAAGGGTGTTCCCAATTA
>NHFB01000045.1 GCA_002170285.1 Betaproteobacteria bacterium TMED100 | reverse complement strand
CAGTTCGAGGCATATAAAAAAGTTGGTATTGATATGGGCGAATTACCTGTAACCATAAGAACCTTAGATTCTGGAGCTGATAAAAACTTGCCTTATTTTGATACATTGCATGAAAAGCCTGAAAATCCAGCTTTAGGTTTAAGAGCAATTAGGTTATGCCTTGCAAATACAAATATTTTTATAACTCAGATTCGAGCAATTCTTAGAGCATCTCATTTTGGTAATATTAAGATTTTATTACCATTAATAAGTGGGTCCTCAGAAATTATAACTTGTAGAGCACTTATCGAAGATGCGATGCAGCAACTGGACTCTGAAAAAAAAGAATACGATAGATCAATTAAAATTGGAGCAATGATTGAGGTCCCTTCAGCAGCAATTGCAATTGATAGTTTGCTACCATTTCTTGATTTTGTGTCAATTGGAACTAATGATTTGATTCAGTATACTCTGGCTATAGATAGAACTAATAGGTTTGTTTCAGGTTTATATGATCCCGAACACCCAGCAATTTTAGAGTTAATCAAAGGTGTAGTTAGTATGTGTAAAAAAAACAATGTTCCCGTTTCAATATGTGGTGAAATGGCAGGTAACGTAGACCATACTCAGCTTTTATTAAATCTTGGCCTTAAAGATTTTTCTATGAACTGCAGCGAAATACTTTTAATAAAAGAAAAGGTTCTCAAATTATAAAGCTCCAAAGGCGAAACTGTGAAATATATTGAAGAAAAAATTGCAAAGTTCAGTGAGCCTTTCCGACTAACAAGCGGTACTTACCTTAATGAATTCCAACTAGTTTATGAGACCTATGGAGTGCTCAATAACCAACATTCCAATGCAATACTGATATGTCATGCTCTAAACGCCTCTCATCATGTAGCCGGAATCAGTGAAAAAAATCATAAAGATATCGGTTGGTGGGATAACATGGTTGGATCAGGAAAACCTATAGACACCGACAAATTTTTTGTTATTGGAATAAATAATTTAGGTTCTTGCTTTGGATCTACAGGACCAGCATCAATTGATCCAAAAAAACAAAAACCATATGGAAGTGGCTTTCCAGTTCTTACAGTTGAAGACTGGGTAAGGAGTCAGGCATTATTAGCAGATTATCTAGGAATCGAAAAATTTTCAGCAGTTGTTGGTGGTAGCTTAGGAGGAATGCAAGCTCTTCAGTGGAGTATATCCTTTCCAGATAGAATAGACCATGCTGTTATTATAGCTTCAACCGCTAGATTAACAGCTCAAAATATCGCATTTAATGAAATAGCAAGAAGGGCTATCATCACCGATCCTTTGTTTTGTGGTGGAGATTATTACTCAAAAAATACTTATCCTAAAGTTGGTTTATCAATAGCAAGAATGCTTGCTCACATTACATATATATCTCAAGATGGAATGACGCAGAGATTTGGGAGAAACTTACAAAGTAAAGAAACATATTCATTTTCTTATGATATAGATTTTCAAATTGAATCTTATTTGAGATATCAAGGAGAAAAATTTTCGCATTCATTTGATGCTAATTCCTACCTATTGATTACTAGAGTTCTTGACTATTTTGACCCTGCTGAAAATCATGATGGTAACCTTACCAAAGCTTTAGCTGATGTGGATGCTAAATATTTGCTAATTTCTTTTACTTCCGATTGGAGGTTTCCACCCAGTCACTCTCATGAACTTGTTTCTGCATTGTTAGAGAATGAGCTTGACGTAACTTATACTGAAATAAAATCAGAGAATGGACATGATTCTTTTTTACTTAAAGATGACGAATATCATCAAATCATTAAAAGCTATTTCAAACAAATAACAATATAATGCTCACATAAAAAATGACATGAAACTTAGAGATGATTTAGCCATCATTGCAGGATGGATCCCACCAAACTCCAGAGTATTAGACCTTGGTTGTGGAGATGGAATGCTTCTTCAATGGTTGTGCGAAAAAAGAAATTGCCGAGGATATGGTGTCGAAATATCCTCCGAAAAAGTTAACCAATGCATAAATAAAAATATTAATGTAATACAGGCGGATATAGACGGTGGACTTTCTATCTTTGATAAAAATAAGTTTGATGTTGTCATTCTTTCTCAAGCTTTGCAGGCAACACTTAAGACTGAGCTTGTATTACAAAAAATTAGTAGTCTAGGTAAAAAGGTAGTGGTTAGTATTCCAAACTTTGGACATTGGTCTAGTCTCTTTTCCCTCGCTAAAGGGCACATGCCTGTAAATCATCGTTTACCATATGAGTGGTTTAATACCCCAAATCTTCACTTTGCTACCATAAAGGACTTTGAATTATTACTTAATAAACTTCAATTTACAAATATAGAAGCAGCATATATCGATGAATCAAGTTTAAAAAGCTCGAAAATAGTTGAGCATTTCATTACATTAAGATGTACAACAGCAATTTATCAATTTAGCTCTNCACTCTGTTAAACTACTTTTTCCAAAAAGCACCTGAAAAAAATACAAAAATNGTTAGAAGTTCCAATCGTCCTAGAAGCATTGCAAGAGACAANATACATANTTGNACATTAGAAAGNGTGCCATAATTTGAGGTTGGTCCAAGCTCAAATAGTGCTGGGCCTAAATTGTTCAAGCAAGCCAGTGATGCGGACAGAGCAGTACCTGCACTGAGATCTGATGCCATTAGTAAAAAGAAAGTTACTAACAAAGTAACAAGATAAAAAAACATAAAAGCCAATACGGCCATTACAACACGATTTGNCACAGTGGTTTCNCCGATNCTAAGNGGAATAATTGCATGAGGATGCATTGTTCTTGATANTTCTCTGCCAGCTTGTTTAAGCATAATTATAACTCTAATCATTTTCACTCCGCCACCAGTTGAACCTGAACTTGTTGTGAA
This sequence comes from Betaproteobacteria bacterium TMED100, assembly GCA_002170285.1. Lineage (GTDB taxonomy): Bacteria > Pseudomonadota > Gammaproteobacteria > Burkholderiales > Burkholderiaceae_A > UBA7377. Next base: position 12,173 of record NHFB01000045.1, on the reverse strand, counting down.
GCAAGATAAAAGTAGCATTATCGAGAAAGCAATAGGNGGCCATTGACTATAATCCTGAGTAGCATAACCGGTCGTTGTTGCAATAGATATAACATTGAAAGCAACAATTCTTAGCCTGTCTAAAAAATGCAAGTTTTCNTCAGAAAAATNCAAAGATAAAAAAGTGACAGCTAGTCCGAAAACTAGCACAAAAAAGAAACATCTATTTTCGAGACTTCTCCAGTACATCTTAAANGTANCATTTCTAACAGCNGAAAAATGAAGTGTAAAATTTATTCCAGCAATTATCATAAAAAAAATTGCAATGCTTTCTATTGCTACACTGTTGAAATACGCAAAGCTTTGATCATGAGTNGACAACCCTCCAATACTAATTGTAGTAAAAGCGTGAGCAACTGCATCAAAAAATGTCATNCCTGCTACCCANTAAAACAGAATACAAAAAATAGTTAAGATAAAATATATTGCCCATAAAGCTTTCGCAGTTTCTGCTATCCGAGGGGTTAGTTTTTTATCTTTCATTGGACCTGAGGCCTCTGCTCTAAAAACCTGCATTCCTCCAACACCCAATAGAGGTAGTATCGCAATTGTTAGTACNAGAATTCCCATTCCACCAATCCACTGTAATAAAGCTCTCCATATAAGGATTCCTTTTGACATTTGATCCAAACCCCCAAAAACAGTNGCACCTGTAGTTGTCAGTCCAGAAATAGCCTCAAANAATGCTGCCGTAAGGCTTAGAGTTTTGAAATGAAAGTAAAATGGCATAGATGAAATAAAAGCTAAAATCACCCAAACTAATACAACCAAAAGAAATCCATCTCTGGGNTGNAACTCTCTTTTTGACCTAAATTGATCTTGAGAATTTCTNAATATAAATGATATAGAAAGACCACTTATTAGAGANAAAACCCCAACTGAAGCAAATATTAAATGNACATCTTCCTCATAAATAAGACTTACGATAACTGGCAAAAAAAAGAAAAAAGAAAATAACGAGACAATGACCCCTAAAATAAAGATTATCTCTGCATACTTTTCAGATATTTTCAACATAACTCAGTTAATTAAAANAAACTCGGAGAAACAGTAAATAATTTTTCTATTTTGGGAATTATTTTACGGTTAGAAACAAAAACTATAAGGTGGTCGTCATTTTTTATGAGGACATCNTGGTGAGCAATTAATACCTGTTTTGAGTTTTTGATTGTTCTCACAATTGCACCTAAAAAAGCCTCTCTGGGTAATTCGATTTCATCTACTCTTCTATCAATAACTTTAGAGGTTTTTTTATCTCCATGAACAATAATCTCAAGAGCTTCTGCTGCACCTCGTCTTAGGCTGTGAACAGCTTCTATATCACCTCTTCTAATATATTTTAAAAGTTCACCTAATGTTGCATGCGAGGGAGTAACAGTTATATCAATGTTTCCACCCTCTACTAATTCTGCATAAGCTTTTCTGTTTATGAGTGCCATAACTCGATTAGCACCAAGTCTTTTAGCTAGTAAAGCAGACATAATNTTGTTTTCATCATCATTAGTTAGTGCCACAAACATATCAACATCACCGACATTTTCCTCTATTAGNAAAGCCTCGTCTGTTGCATCACCGTGAATAACAAGTGCTTTACCACTCAAAACTTGGGCAATCCTTTCACAACGGTTTTTATTGTGATCAATAATTTTGGGAGTCATAGTATCTGCTACAGATAAAGCCACTCTTGTTCCTACGTTTCCTCCGCCAACGATCATTACTCTTCTTACTGGATCATCTATTTGTCTCAGTTCCCTTAAAACTTGTGAAACATTTTCAGATGCAACCACAACAAATACCTCGTCTCCGACCTCAATATTTGTATTTGCCTCAGGAAGCAAGGCTTTACCTTGTCTAAATAACGCAACAACTCTACAATCAACAGAAGGTAAATGGTCTCTAATGTCACCAATAGGATGACTAACTAAAAGCCCTCCAGGATGAGCTAAAACAGCAAGCATCGTAACCATTCCGTCGGCAAACTCAATAACTTGGAGTGCCTCTGGAATTTCTATTAGTCGTCTTATAGTATCTGTAACAAATGATTCCGGACTAATTATTTTGTCAACGGCAAAACCTTCAGGACTGAGTAAATCTGTTNCATTTAGCCATTGTGTCGACCTTACACGTGCAATCCTTTGAGGCACATTAAATCTTGAATATCCTAATTTACAAGCCACCAAATTTACTTCATCGTTGGCTGTAACTGCAACTAACATATCTACATCATTGATTCCTGCTTCNTCAAGAACTTCGAGTGAAGTTGCAGTGCCTACTACAGTTCTTAAATCAAAACGCTCTTGTAAGTTAACTAAAGCCTCTGCATTGGTGTCGACAACAGTTACATCACTTTTATCTACAACAAGCATTTCGGCTAAGTTAGAACCAACTCTGCCTGCACCGAGAATAAGAATTTTCATTTACTGGCTTTTTCTAAAAATACCTTTTTGAAGCTCCATACCTAATTGTCTTATTTTTCTATACAAATGAGTGCGCTCCAAACCAGATCTTTGAGCTAACCTAGTCATGCTTCCCTGTAATTTAGCTAACTGATAGCTTAAATAAATTCTTTCAAAAGAGTCTCTTGCCTGTCTTAGAGGCAAATCAAGATCAATATTTTCAAGAGCATTTTTTGCTTCAGTCAATGCAATATGTTCTTTGGTTAAAGCAACTGTCGTGGTAGATTGATNGGGTGTCGACTTTGAAGAATCTGGAGATTTAAAACCCNCTACTTCAGACCCTTGGGGTGAACGCATTGTGGCGTCACGAGATTTTGTAGTAGNCTGTTTGTAAGTTGTAGCTTTTTTCGGATCAGTTGAGTCNGAATTAAACGGTTTTATTTTCGGTTCCTGTTTCACCGTAGCTTTTTCTATCGTTTTTAGCAACTTTGTAAGAGTGATGGGTTTTTCAAGATAATCAAAAGCGCCTATTCGTGTTGCTTCTACGGCAGTATCTATGGTTGCATGACCCGACATAACAATAACTGGTGTATCTGTCTGACCAGATGAAACCCACTCCTTTAATAAAGTAATACCATCAGTATCAGGCATCCAAATATCTAGGAGTACTAAATCCAACTTCAAAGAGGACCTGGCACTTCTTGCCTCAGCTCCATTGGTTGCTAAAGTAATAGAATGACCTTCATCTTGTAGAACCTCTGTCAAGAGTTCTCTAACACCTATCTCATCGTCAACAATTAAAATTTCAGCCATAAATTATTTCATTTTCTTTAAAAAAATAATTAGTGAAGTCTATTGTAGCTATTGCACCAATAGGTTGTCCTTTTTTATTCGTTTTATTAGATAAAGTTATTTCAGCATCATTTTCTTCAACAATTTTTTTTACAATTGCTAATCCAAGACCTGTTCCCTTAGATTTAGTGGTTATATAAGGTTCAAAAACTTTAGGTAAAAGATCATCCTGGATTCCTGAGCCATTATCTTCAATTGAAAGTCTAACTTTATTTTTAGAATTTAATTCCAATAATTTACACACTATTTTAATTTCTCCATTGGGATTAGTTTCAATTGCATCTTGCGCATTCTGAATTAGATTATGCACCACTTGAACTAATTGATCACGGTCAACTTTAACTAATGCTTTATTTTTTTNACATAAATTAATAAAATTTATTCTAAACTCCGAAGTATATAAGGGTAGTATTTCTGATAAAACTTCATCAAGAAAAAAGTTTATTGGTTGAGCAGTCGGTAGTCTGGCATAATTTTGAAATTCGTCAATCATTATTTTAAGTGCAGACACCTGGCTAACTATCATCTGTGTAGATTTTAACAAGATACTTTCTTCGTTTTTATTAAGATGGCCTGAAAGTTTTTTTTGTAATCTTTCAGCTGATAATTGAATTGGAGTTAACGGATTTTTTATTTCATGAGCAAGTCCTCTAGCCATGTCAGCCCAGGCTTGAGACTTTTGAGCTGCTAGCAAAGCCGTTACATCATCAAACACCAGAATAACTCTATTCTTATCATCAAAATCAGTATCTGATAACAAAAAAGCGGTAAAAATCAGNCTTAACTCACTTCCGTCCTCTCTGATACTATCAATTCTCTGGGGTTTTTGGGGAGGCTGTTTTACAATCTCACTATAATTTAAATCAGCAAACACGGTTATTTCTTTAATCGACTGNTCTAAGTTATCAACTAAGTTACAACCTAAAATCGACTGAGCACTTGAGTTAAATTGTTCAAGATTCCAATCTTGATCAAAAACAATTACTCCCGTTGTTAAGTGAGCTAAAACTTGTTCAAAAAATCTACTTGAGGCTTTNANTTGTAAAGTGCTCTCTAAGGCAACACTTTGGGCTGTATTGAGTTTGGTCATCATTTCATTGAAAGAGGCCAATAGATCGTTAAGCTCATGATTCAATTTATCTTTTTTTAAAGGTCTAAAGTCACCAATCGCCACAGCCTTTGTTGCTTTTTCCAATGATCTNAGTGGGCCTACTAGCCAACTACTGAGCAAAACTGAAGCCAATAATGCCCCTAAAACCGATAAAAGTAGAGTAAAAATTAAAGTAACATTATAAATCTGGCTTATTCCTTTCTTACCTAGCAATAATTGTTCATAATCATTAAAACCTTTGTTCAAAGCCTCTAAATCCTTAACTAATCTTTTGGGTATTGGTTCAGTCCACTGAACAATCAATCCCTCTTCTCCTGATCTAAATAAATTTGAATAAGCGAGAGCTCTTACCTGGAGTGAGCTTTGAGGGTCATTNGATGGAGANTCNATTTGAACGAGGGAACCTGTAGCCTTTAGACGATCTAACATTATTTTTGATGGTAAATCAGGAACCAGCTCTTTTCCTAAACCTTTGACAGCTAAAATATCTCCCATTTCATTCAAAACTGTTATTTCAGCTTCACTGTTATTATTTGTCATTGCTTCTAAAATCTCTGGTAACTCTGATTTAGGAACATTTACCAAATTAAAGGCCACTTCCCGTGTTTGCGTGCTTACCTCTGTTTTAATAGCATCTAAAGTCGCTCTTCCAAGAGCGTATCCAGAATCAAGAGCAACATCAACACTTTTAGAGAACCATGTATCAATAGTTCTAGCTAAGAATTGGTTTGAAACTACAAAAACTAAAGCGACTGGAACAATTCCAATTACAGCAAATGCAATAGATAATCTGACCATAAGCTTTGAACCGAAAACTGCTTTTTTATAACGGTCCCATGCCCTTTTCATTATCATTAGGGTTACAAATGCCATCAGAGTAGTTACAACAATATTTGCAATAACTAGCCATGCGTATTCACCGTCAAATTGACTGGTGTTGGCAGTTGATACTGACAAAATTATCAATAAACTTGCAGAGGTCAAAACAACCAATATTAAGGTTATTCGTAACATTAAGCTCATTGATATTTAGCCCTATTGTTCGACATTAACCATGACCCATCCAGTTGATACTTTCCATGCAGGATCCGAGACGGCTACCAAAGATAGTGGTTTTGGTAAAGAGTCAATATTTAGGCCCAGTCTAACTCTAAAATTATTGTTTTTAACGAAATATTTTTTTTTTAAATTTATCCAATTCTTCAGTCCTAAGCATCTAGCAAGAGCCTGGGTCAGGCTTTCAAAAAATATTTTTGTGTTTCCAGTTTTTACATAATACCTTCTNGTAATCCCATGATAAGTCAAAGATGCAACTCTTTCCCATCTTTTTTTAGTTATATCTGGAAATATAGTTCTGGGTGAGAACAATTCAAGCTCCGAAATAAATTCAAGAGTAACTCCTTTACCTAATGCATCTATTAATGTCTGCTCTAAACTTACAGAAACATCCCCACTTAATGAAAATTGATTTTGCTCTTCGGAAAAAATAGCATTTTCTATTATAATTTTTGAAGATTTTTTCTCNTTCTCNGCAAAANATAAATCAAAACATAAAAAAAAGTAGAGAAAAATTAACGNTTTGATCAAGTATGTAATCACAATTTTTNTAAATTTGTTCAATTCTGTTTTTTTTTATGAGCGCGTAAAAAAANCCATCAAAACCCAAATAACTATTTTCAATTTTTGTTAATTCAGGANAGTCACCAACACNTGGTTTTATAANGGTATTTTGTACTTNAGTTGCATTGTTATTTGTTTTGATAAACTTAGAAATTTGATCACTTCCTTCNTCTNTAAAAATTGAGCACACCGAATAAATCAAAGTTCCATCGATTTTTAAAAGATCCCANGCATTTNGCAATAATTGTGATTGTAATTCTACTAATTTTTTTAATTGTTTAATGCTTCGATTCCAAGGGATTTCAGGATGCCTTCTGGTCACACCAGAGCCTGAACAAGGAACGTCTAAAATTATAAAATCAAACCCATTTTGAGACATCGATAAAATTTTATTTTTGTCCTGTTCTATTTTTAAGTCGGCTNCTAATAATTTGGGTTTCGAAAGTAAATATTTATCTTGTCTAATTAGATCCAGTTTTAATAATTTTAATCTTTTATTTGAAATATCAGTGGATATAATATTTACCGATGAAAACCTTGAAGCTATTGCAAAGGTCTTACCTCCTGGCGCTGCGCATGCGTCAAGAATAAACATTCCTTTTTCTGGTTTTATAAACTCTGTTACTTTTTGAGAACTTAAATCTTGGAAACTAATCTGCCCATTTTTAAATGGTNTGGTTANTCTAATGTCGTATGGAGGNACAATACCTAGTGAATTAGGCCCAAGCTTTATTATTTTAGTCTGATCATTTGTTAACTCGTTTTTTATCTTTTCAATTTTTTCACTCGAGTCTGACACTCTTAAAGTCATTGGAGGATGTAATCTGTTTATGTCTAATATCTCTTCAGCATCGTTTCCAAAATCTTTTTTTATTTTTTCTATCCACCATTTAGGAGCATTCCATTTTGCAATTGAATTTTTTTCATCATTAGAAGCGTTAAGTTTGTTATTCAGAATATTTCTTAAAATAAAATTTGTTAAAGAACCTAGTTTTTTTCCGTGGGTTTTTTTTACTGCTTCAACTGACTGATTAACAATTGTAAAGTCTGAATATCTTTTGCCTTTAATCAAAGCAAAGGATATAGCTAAGACAGCTGTTATTTTTTTCGGAATAGGTTTTTTACATAATCTTTTTGTACTTACAAAAACCCAACCAAGATTTCTTAAGCCAGAAAAATATAAATTTTTTTGATGAGGAGTAAGTTTATTTTTATTTTTCTGCGATTGGTTGGTTAAAAATTCTAATTCACAAACCATTTGATTAGCTGCTGCAATAATATCCTTATGTAGTGGATTTAACATGAATTAGAAAATAAATTTTTATTAATATCCATTCTTGTTTTTTGCAAGTTTTTCTAATTTTTCAATGCGATCAAAAGTGCTTGGATGAGTGGAAAATAAACCTGTCAATCCATTNCCTGATAGAGGATTCATTATCATCATTTGAGCTGTAGAAGGGTTTCTTTCCGCAGTATCAAATTTTAAACCATTTGCGTGTGATTCTATTTTTTTTAGAGCTGATGCTAATGATAGTGGATCATTTGAAAAATATGATCCTATCCTATCAGCCTCAAATTCTCTAGATCTTGAAATTGCCATCTGAATAATAGTGGCTGCTACAGGAGCCAAAAATGCCAGCAGTAATAAAATTAATGGGCTCAAAGATTTTCCTTCAGAATTTCTTCCCCCAAAAAACATAGCAAATGTTGCAATTGAAGATATAGCACTAGCCAACGTAGCAGAAAAGGTAGAAATTAACATGTCACGGTTATATATATGTGCAAGCTCATGGGCCAGCACTCCTTTTAGCTCGGAAGAGTTTAATACTTTTAATAGCCCTGTTGTAACAGCTACTGCGGCATGTTTGGGATCACGGCCTGTAGCAAAAGCATTGGGGGAATCCTCATTGATAATGTAAATAGCAGGAGTGGGTAGATTAGCTGTTTGAGCTAGGTCTGCGACGANCATATAGATTTCTGGTGATGAGTTTTCATCGATTCTTTTTGCATTGTACATTTTTAATAAAAACTGATCGGAAAACCAATATGCGCCAAAGTTTGTTGCTACAGCAAAACAGAGGGCTAGAACCATACCTTGACTGCCCCCAAGCCAAAAACCAATCAATGTGAAAATAAAAACTATTAATCCCATTAAAAAAGCAGTCTTAACGTACCCCATTAACTCATTCCCTCTATATCAATTAAAGTAAATATTTTCCTTTAAACTATTACTGTTAAAAAAATCTCTAGCTGAGATCCATTTTCCACCTTCTTTTTTAAAATTTTTTACGCCCAAGATCCCATTACCACAAATAATTTTCAGAGCCTCTTCACCTGTTTCAATTTTTATTAAACCTTGTGATGTTCCAGGTGGCGCTGAGTTAGCACCTACTTCAATATAAACTGGGTTTGCTAATTTAATTCTTAATGATCCAAACGAAGTATAAACACCAGGATAAGGGTCAAAAGCTCTGATTTTATTATGAATAACTTTTATTTTGTCAGACCAGTTTATTTTACATTCAAATTTTAATATTTTCGATGCCATGAGAACTCCGTTCTCACTCTGTTTTTTTGCCACACAACCTGTAACGAAAGGTTTTTCAAATAAAAAGTTTTTAACCAACTTAATAGAAATATTTAATAATGTTTTTTCTAGACTTGCATAAGTGTCATTTTCGTTTATGGAAACACTCTCTTGTTTCCATATTGGCCCCGTATCCAGATTCTCTTCCATCTGAATTAAACAAACACCAGTTGATTCATCACCAGCCTCTATTGCTCTATGAATTGGTGATGCACCTCTCCAACGAGGTAACAATGATGGATGAATATTTATGCACCCAAAGTTTGGAAGCTTCAAAATGTTGCAAGGTAAAACCAAACCATAAGCCACAACAATTAACAAATCTAATGCATTCAACTTTTTCTTTAATTCACAATTTTTTTTTAAAAAACTCTCCGGACTAAAGACTGGAATAGAATTTTTTTCTCCCAAAATACTTACCGGGGTTTTAATAAGATTTAACCCTCGTCCTTTTCTTTTTGGTGCTTGAGTGATAATCATATTAATTGAAAAAAAATCTGATTTTTCTTGCAATAATGCTGATAATATTTTTTCAGCGAAGGCCGGGCTCCCTGCAAATCCGATTTTTAAAGATTTCATTATTAGTTATTAAAAGTCAACAANCTCATTCACTGTATTCAGAGCTTTTTGCTTTGAGTTCTAAATANTTTCCCTTGATTATTTTCTTTTTNATACGGTCTTGTTTNAGCCTAGATAAGTAATCNACAAAAACCTTGCCTAATAAGTGGTCCATTTCGTGTTGTATACAAACTGACAAAAGGCCATTTGTCTNAATCGTACAAGTTTTTCCGCTTATGTCTTGGTACAAGATTTCTACGGCATCAGGTCTGTCTACTTCTTCATATACGCCTGGGACAGACAAACAACCNTCCTCATGTGTTTTTTTTTCAAAACTATTTTTTATAAGTTTCGGGTTAATAAGAACTTTCAAATTATTTTTTTCATTGGATACATCAACAACAATAACTCTTTTATGAATATTGACTTGAGTAGCAGCTAAACCAATNCCCGGTGCTGCATACATAGTTTCAGCCATATCTCCTACAAGTTTTTTAAGATTCGAGTCAAAAACTAATACAGGCTTAGCTTTAATTCGAAGTCGTTCATCNGGAAATTCTAATATTTTTAGTATTGTCATAAATTATTTAAAATGAATAGTTGCAATTAATCGTCAATGAGTAATATGATGCAAAAAATTTAACAAGATTACAATTGCTAATTAAAAAAGAATAAAAATGGAAAAATCACTAATAATCGCAGAGAAACCATCAGTAGCCTCTGATATTGCAAAAGCCTTAGGTGGTTTCAAAAAAACTAATGATGTATTCGAGAACGATGACATGGTCATAGTTTCTGCTGTCGGTCATCTTCTAACACTATCAGTTCCAGAAAAATATGAAATAAAAAGAGGTAAATGGACATTTCAAAATCTACCTCATATTCCACCCAAGTTCTCTCTATCGCCTGATCCAAAAACAGAGGCTAAATTAAAAACCGTTATTAAACAAACTAAACGNAAAGANATAAAAATGATCATTAATGCTTGTGATGCAGGCAGAGAGGGNGAGTTAATTTTTAGAAATATAATTCAACATAGTAAATCAAAGCTTCCTATTAAAAGGTTGTGGTTACAATCAATGACAGCAGACTCAATACGCAAAGGATTTTCTGATTTAAAATCAGATCAAGAATTGATTCCTNTNTCTAATGCTGCTAAATGCAGAGCAGAGGCCGATTGGCTTATTGGAATAAATGGAACCAGAGCAATGACCGCNTTCAACTCTACTAAAGGTGGTTTTTACAAAACTCCTGTNGGGCGTGTCCAAACACCAACTTTAGCAATTGTGGTCGAAAGAGATGACAAAATAAAAAAATTCATTTCAAAAAAATATTTCGAACTTGTTGTTAGTTTTCAAGTTGAGTCTGGTAATTTTAAAGGCAAGTGGTTTAATGTTGATTTTAAAAAAAACAATTTGTTTCCAGAATTAAAAGAAGAACGAATTTGGAAAATCGAAGATGCAGAGAACATACTTGATTTAATAAAAGATAAAAATGGTACTTCTTCTGAAACTACAAAAAAGTCAAAACAATCTCCTCCATTGCTTTTTGACTTGACAAGTTTACAAAGAGAAGCNAACTCAAAGTTTGGCTTTTCGGCCAAAAATACATTAGGACTTGCCCAATCCTTATATGATAGGCATAANTTACTTACATATCCAAGGACTGACTCTAAAGCTCTTCCAGAGGATTATATTCAAACTGTTATTGAATCGATTTCAAATTTGAAAGATATAAATCGGTATTCATCTTATTGCGAGAAAGCGTTAGGGTATGGGATTCTAAAATCTAATGATAAAGTATTTAACAATAAAAAAATCAGCGATCATTTTGCCATAGTTCCCACTGGTTTAATNCCAAAAAANTTAANTGAACCTGAACAAAAGTTATTTGATTTAGTTGTTAAAAGNTTCTTAGCCTGTTTTTTTCCTCCAGCAGAGTTTCTCAACACGAAAAGAACAACTATTGTAGAGAACAATTATTTTAAGACTGAAGGNAAAATCATCTCTAAACATGGTTGGTTAGAACTTTATACAAAAACAGGGCAAAACACACAAGATCATGGTATTGCCAAACTTGATCATGATGGTAATGTCTTAGTAAAAGATATAAAAATAATAGAAGAGGAAACAAAACCCCCTGCCCGTTTTAGTGAAGCCACCCTTTTGTCAGCTATGGAAACTGCCGGAAAATTAGTTGATGACGATGATAAACGAGACGCAATGGCGGGTAAGGGATTAGGAACGCCCGCTACACGAGCTACAATAATTGAAAGCTTATTAAAAGAAAGATATTTAATTAGAGATGGGAGGGAGTTAATTAGCACACCTAACGCCACTCAACTTATGCGTCTCCTCAAAGGACTTAATGTTAAAGAACTTTCATTGCCATCATTGACTGGAGAGTGGGAATTTAAACTAAAAGAAATTGAAAATGGCAAACGAGATGCACAGACCTTCATGAAAGAGATCATTGACAGCACATCAAGAATCGTATCTCAAGCAAAAAGTTTTGACAGTGAAAACATTCCTGGTGATTATGAAACATTGAAAGTCCCCTGTCCAAAATGCAAAAAAACTGTTAAAGAAACTTATAAAACTTACTCCTGTATTGACCAAAGTAATTGCAAGTTTTCTATAAAAAAAATTAACTCCAATAGAATACTTTCTGTAAGAGAAGCAGAAATATTCTTAAAAGAAAAAACACTTGGCCCTGTTGACGGTTTTAGAAGTAAGCGTGGTTTTCCTTTTGCCGCTTCAATTATCTTAACTGATGAGTATGAACTTAAGTTTGATTTTGAAAATAATGATGAGTCTACAGAAAATATTGATTTTTCGAACGATGAGATTATTGGAAAGTGCCCGAAATGCTCAAATAATGTATATGTTTTTAAAACATCATACATATGCGAAAAGAATATTGGTTTAAATAAAACTTGTGATTTTAGAAGTGGCTTAATGATTCTTCAACAGCCTATCTCTGTTGATCAAATGAAAAAACTTTTAAATGA
>NHFB01000044.1 GCA_002170285.1 Betaproteobacteria bacterium TMED100 | reverse complement strand
TGTTGCATGGATTCAGTGTGAGTATTGTGCTTTTACAAATTTCAATGATGTTATCTTTGTTTTTTATCAACTTTTAATGTTCTTCATTCACATATTTTTTTCCTAAAAGAACAATATCCCATTATCTATTTGAGAAGCCACCAAACTAATATTTTCTGGACTTTCTGAAAACCCAATTAGTGCCATGCCTCTATCCATATAACCAGCCTCAGTTTTTTCTTTTTCAAAATTATCAATATAAAATTTCACTTCTGTTTCCGAACCAGACCTTCCTAAGACATTTTGGTACAGAGCATTAACATAATCAATATCAGAAAGATTTGAACCGTATTTATCCAAAAATTCCGGAGAAGCTAAAAAATTTTGTGCAACTTGATATAGATTCAATCCATTTTTTTCAATATCGTTGACATGATAAGAAACACCCTGCCCATCAGGCATTCTGGCAAAAGCTGCTTGGTACAACCTGTAAGCTTGTCCTGCAGTTTCTCCAGGGCCAGTATCAAGTGCTACAATTTGAATCATCGAATCACCGAATGTTACATCACCAAAACTAAGTCTTTCAATTCCTGTTATTAAATCATCTCCTTCTCCAGGGTTACCATCAATTAACCATGTTTCATCAGAAACTTGATTTAAAGAATAGTTGTCATATGCATAAGTTAATTTATAAACGTCAAAACCTGCACCACCTTCTACATTATCGCTCCCAGGCCCACCCTTAATAACATCATTACCATCTTCACCAAAAATAAAATCATTTCCCAAACCACCAGAAATTTCGTTATTCAAGTAATTACCTCTAATTACGTCGTTTCCACGACTTCCAATTACATTTTCAATCTCAGTATTATTAGAAAGCCAAATATTTGGAATTGCATATTCAGAATAACTGGAGTTGTTTCCGTATGTTTCAACTTCTTTGCCAACAAAACTACCAGAACCTGGGATTAAATTTATATTGAGACTGTAATTACCATCATAAGAAATTGTATCGACACCATTAGGATCCCATATAGTTTCAAAATAAAACTGACCATCTCCAAAATAATAGGTTGTATCTTCGATTCCAAAAGACACATTTTTGCCATATAAGTGTTGAATTGCGGAAATATCATATGACATAGGAGTAGATGGATAAATATTTAATCCTAAAACTGAACTGTCATTGGCCACATAGGTGTAACTCATTATTGTGTTGCTAATCTCATCCAAATTAGAGGAGAGTACAGACTTTGCCTCTGGAAGTGTTTCGAAGGGATGCTTAAGACCTAATGCGTGACCGAATTCATGAAGGGCTGTGTAATAGGCTAGTGATCCAGGTTTAAACTCAGAATTTTCGAATGTACTAGTAACAAAACCACCAAAAAGATCGTTAGCATTTGAATTAAACCAAATATCACCTGAACTGGGGTAAAAATTACCTGGCAAATAAGCAAAACCAGTTGCGTCACCAACCAGACTTTGTACCTCAGAACTTAGTCCCAGTCTTATATCTCCGACAGTTGTTTCCGATTCTTCCACCTCTATAAAAGTAATACCAGAAACTTGTGACCACTCAGAAATGACATTTCTAAGTGCAGTTTTTTGAACTAAATTGAACTCATCTAATGAACTCCATAAAATATTAGAGTTTGTTTCAGAGTCGTAATTGAAATCATCAAAAACAGAGTTTTTATTTATAAAACTATAGGATAAGTCATAAGTATCTTGCAAATCATCAATAAACCATTTGTGCGAATAGATTAAAGAGTCTATAGTTTGCAGTTCTGACAAATTAGTATTGACAGCTGGGGTTGATTCAGTTGGACTTGGCATAAAAGTATAAACAAATCACTTCTAAATAATATTAAATAACCATAACATATGCACATCAAATCCAATGTGGGTTTTGTGTACTAAACATCAAAAATAAAGTTCAAAAATCATTACAACCAAAGAGATCCATATTGCCACTACAATGATTGCGCCGTAATAGACGGTTGGATGTTTTTTTTGCCTATCAAACCATTGCTGAGCAAGTGCTCTACACCTACCAAGAACTTTTACAGGAATTAGTTTTACTGCAAAAGTAACGGTTATAGCTAAAAGGATTAAATCATCTAATAGACCCAAAATGGGAATAAAGTCTGGAATTAAGTCTATTGGACTCAGTGCATATGCGACAACAAACCAGATAAATATTTTTATTAAGAAAGAAGTCTCAGGATGCTTGGTTGAGAACCATAAAGCTATAGAGTCTAACTTGAGAATATCTATGTAATTGTAAATTTTATTGACAAATGATTTAGTTGAAGACTTTAACAACATAGATACTATATATAATTAAGGTAAATTTTGTTTAAGATAAATAAAAAAGTAATACTACAGTCAGATTTTACATTAAAATCTGAAAAAAATTAAACTAAAATCTTGAAGATGATGTTATTGCAGTTCAAATTTTGAAATCATTTTTTTATCTTATAGTCTTTTAAAGTTACTAAACAAAACCAATCAAAAAAAATATTTTTTGTCGTTAATAGTCTTTAAGAAAATAAAATTATTTGATACAAACATCGTAAATTTTTCATAACAAATAAAAAATTCAGTAATTAATACACTTCACCAAACTAGTTTAAGTTAAAAACTCATTAAAATTTAGAATATTGTAGATACAGAATTAATAAATTTACAATTGAAAAATAATTAATGGATATCTTTCTCAAACTATTCTGGAGTATTTCCATGAAATAATTTTAATCAAATAAATTCAACTATTTACAGGGGGTAACTATGTGGAAAACTTTTTGTTAAAAAAAGATAAGCACAACAGCAAAAATCTGAAGATTTTACTAAATACTAATAATATTTAGTAAAATCAATTACTTAATTATATTTAATTTTTAAAATATTTTTCCTTATTAATAGTAAGAATAAATATTAAAATTGTTGAAAATTCTTGACTATTGATGATTTTTTTTTTAATGTTATTGATACATATGGAGGGATTTAATCCAAATTGCCGCCTCCAGACACTTTGTCATTGCGGCTAAATAGGAGATTATAATGTCAAAAGAACTAGGTGATCTGCACCTAATACAAGAATTAAATATTTTTCAAGACTACTTTTCAAAACATAGTGATTTTTCATATTTTCCATATATTGGCGAATTCGATCACTCCAAATCTGTTAACCTAAAGTTGGCTGAAACTGTTGCCCAAATAATCGATAATGGAATTAATGGGGTTGTTCCTAATTGGATGGCTTTAAAGAATGAACTTTTCAAAAATAAAAAAAATAAAATTCCTATCCACCCACTATCTAAGGACTTTAGTTTTTCGCCTAAATTAATTTCAAATATTTTAGTTCGCCACAAAGAAACTAAATTAGAATTATTCGAAAAATATAGGCTAGTTTTTATTCCGGGATTTGATAATTATATTGTTACTTTGCATTCAAAAAATCCTCAATCTAATTTAATCACTCATTTTGCTATNGGAACTGCAAACGGCTTTATGGCTCCAAAAAAAGCTGCAATAAAAATAGTAAGTCAATTTAACAGAATTTGTATCANAGAAAAAAATCTTAAGACCAAACTCATGCATCTTGAATCAGGTCTGATAGATTTTGAAGAAATGGACAGTTGCCACTCATAAATTAAATTATTTATTTTGAATTTTTTTATTTCTAACTAGTAGTTCAAATTTCTTGTCGGAGTTAGAGTTAGAAATAATTTCTTCCCAATCGCTTTTAGTATCGTCTTGTAGCAAAACTGTTCCTCCTCCCATCGAGTCAGAGCATGCTAACTTAGAANTTGATTTTCTAAGTTTTTTTTGAAGATCATATTGTGCCGTAACTCTCATAGAATAATAATTTTTGTCAGAACTTAATTTTTTTGGAGTTTTAAAATCAACGATTTCTTCAACTTCAAAGATATTAAAATCTTNCGACATTTTAATAGTTTCGTAATCTAAATACTCTGTGAATTCATCAGACTCATAAACTATAACCATCATATTGTTTAGGGTTCCTTTGTTACAAACTAAAACAAAAAAAATTAGGACAATGCTTGTTCGAGATCTTGAATCAAATCNTCAATGTGTTCAATACCTATTGATAGTCTAACCATATCTGGCGTGACTCCAGCAGATTCTAATTCTTCTTTAGTTAATTGTCTATGGGTTGTACTGGCAGGATGACATGCNAGTGATTTACAGTCGCCGATGTTAACCAACCTTGTAAACAAGTTTAATGCATCCTGAAATTGACTACCAGCTTCTTGACCACCTTTTAAACCAAAGTTTAAAATTCCGCTAGCCTTTCCTGCCATAAATTTTTTGGACAAGGCATGATCAGGGTGAGATGTTAAGCCTGCATAATTAACCCAACTTACTTTTGCNTGACCACTAAGAAACTCAGCTATCTTAATTGAATTATCACAAATTCTGTCCATCCTCAAAGGTAATGTTTCAATCCCTTGCATTATTTGAAATGCATTAAAAGGGCTTATNGCTGCCCCCATNTTTCTNAGTGGAACTACCCTAGCNCTTCCNATGTAAGCNGCTGGGCCTAATGCCTCTGTATAGACTACGCCATGATAACTTACATCAGGCTCATTGAGTCTTTTGAATTTTTCTTTATGACTTGCCCAGGGAAATTTGCCAGAGTCGACAATAACACCCGCAACACTTGTACCATGACCTCCCATATATTTTGTTAGACTATGGACAACNATATCGGCTCCGAACTCTATTGGTCGGCAAAGGTATGGGCTTGGAACAGTATTATCAACAATTAATGGAATCCCATGATTATGAGCTATTTGAGATAGCCTTGAGATATCAGTTATATTTCCAAGCGGATTGCCAATACTTTCACAATAAATTGCTTTCGTTTGATCATCAATTAAAGCTTCAAAATCTCCTGGATTTCGATAGTCTGCAAACCTNACCTCAATCCCAAATTGNGGTAANGTATGAGCAAAAAGGTTATATGTACCACCATAAAGTGTAGATGCTGAAACAATATTATCCCCCGATTCNCAAATTGTCTGAATCGAGTATGTCACTGCTGCTTGACCNGAAGATAGAGCAAGACCAGCAACTCCACCCTCCAACTCTGCAACTCTTTTTTCAAGGATATCCTGGGTAGGATTCATNATACGAGTGTAAATATTTCCAGGAACCTTTAANTCAAATAGATCTGCTCCATGTTGAGTATTGTCAAAAGCATAAGAAACCGTTTGATAAATTGGCGTCGCAACTGACTTGGTTGTTGNATCAACTTCATATCCAGAGTGAACGGCCTTAGTCTCAAATTTCCAATTTTCGTTAGCTTTTGCCATAACGTATCCTCAGTAAAATTTTGTTTATTTAGCAGTGTTATGTTAGATAATTTATAACAATACATTACTCCGCGAATGTGTCAAAATTTAACATACGCAAATTACATTAAAAATTCAANGCTAAAACCACAAAGGTTTGATGATTTAAAAAAGAATTTCTNTCNTCTCCTTTCTTTTCTAGCTAGTATTTCTCTAAATAATTTANTATAAAAATATGACTTTACTNGTAATNAAAGCAATTATTTCGGGTGTACTNATTGCAATTATTTCAGAATTAGGAAGAAAAAATCCTGGATTTGGGGCGTTAATAGCATCTCTGCCACTAATATCAATATTTGCAATCATTTGGATGTGGTTGGAAGATAAAAACTCCAACAATATAGCTGACTACGCTGAAGCAACTTTTTGGTTAGTTTTGCCTACTTTGCCGATGTTTTTAATTATTGCATTTTTATTAAGATCAAATTGGAATATTTGGTTTGTACTCGCGATTTCAATTTTTTTTACAATCGTTTTTTATATAATAACTATCAAGATAATGTCATTTTACAATTTTAAAATTTAAGAAACTGATAACTTATTTAAATCTTTACATCATTTCATTTATTCAACTAGGATATTTATTGTTTTACTCATCCTTTCTCCATAAGACTGGTGAAGTCCATCAGCAAACTGAAGAGTTAATATATGTTCACCTTGTTCTAACTCTATAGTTGCTTTTTTTTGTCCTAAGCCGAAATGTATATGATTTTTATCCGATGGAACGACTGCACCCTCGATAACGCTTTCCTGATTAATAAGTAAATGATGATGACCATAACCTGTTGTAATTCTTCCAGCGGGCTCAACTTTCATTCCATTAACTCCAAACTCTAATGAAATAGGATTTGTAACTGAATCACCATCTTTTAAGTCAACAAAGTAAACAGAAGGTGGGCTATCACTACTGCAGGAGAATAAAAACAGGCAAAACACNAAANAAAATNTTTTTNTAAAACTNNTCATAGTAATTTAACTTTTCAAAATACACAAAAATAAGAATTATCGAATTCACANGCATNTGTTTTTTTTNAAACCGNNGTNAGTCAATCACCATAGCANATAGAAAAATANTTCTATGTAATCTAAGGCTGATCTACAACTCTCAAATAAGACTTGACAGTNCGCCACCCTTTTTTNAATATNCCCTTAGCCTCNTCATCACTTACTGAAGCAGCTATTATAACTTCATCACCATTTTGCCAATTTGCAGGAGTAGCAACCTTATGTTTGGAAGTTAATTGGATCGAGTCAATAGCTCTTAAAATTTCTTTGAAATTTCTTCCGGTAGTCATAGGATAAGTCATCATTAAGCGAATTTTTTTGTTCGGATCAATTATAAACACTGATCTTACTGTTGCATTTTGTGCCGCAGTTCTGTTTGAATGCGAACTGCCTTCTTCAGCAGGCAACATGTTGTAAAGTTTTGCAATACTAAGATCGGTATCAGCAATAATGGGNTACGAAACTGNAGTTGAGTTTATTTCTTCAATATCNTTAGCCCATTCAATATGACTTTCAACATCATCAACACTTAAGCCTATTANNTTACAGTCTCTTTTTGTAAACTCTGAATGAATTTTAGCCATGTGACCTAATTCAGTTGTACAAACTGGTGTAAAGTCTTTGGGGTGTGAAAAAAAAACCGTCCAACTACTTCCAATCCAGTCATGAAAATTTATTTTGCCTGAAGTAGTTACAGCATCGAAGTTTGGTGTTGTGTCGTTTATTCTCAGCATTATTTTTCCTTAGTTTCGAGCACGCTTGATGAATTAAAAAAACAATTAATAAAATCCTATCAACAAATTAACAAAAAAGGTAGCGATATTCCTCAACCAAACCTAAAACTACTNCTTTCCAAAAAGCCGATCGAAGATCTTGAAAGGTATTTGAATTAAAGGACGAACTAAAAGGAAAATTTCATAGAAAATCTGTGCCAAAAAAAAGATAAGTTTGTTTTTTTCAAGATTACCCAACCAGCGCCAACCAGGTAATTTTTTCCAAATGAAAAAAAATGCTGACGCTCCTATCTGCAGTTTCCCTTCAGAATCCAGTAAATGAATTCTAGATAACAAACGCTCGCGAGTTATGCCAACAGGTGTGGCTGGTTCCGGTTGTGAAACATCAACCCATTCAATTTCATCATCTTTATCTAACTTAGAGTAAAGACTGATCTCTCTAGCACACAATGGGCAAGAGCCGTCAAAAAAAACTTTGCAAGATGGATTTTTTTTATTCATCAAATTTCACCTAAAAAGAAATACTTCTCTCATATCCACATATTAATTTAAAAATTTTATTAGCTGGTGTTCTATATGGTATTCCTACAAAAGCTCGAGGATCAAAGTCCTGCCAATCATAAATCATTTTTCCTTGTAAGGTGGAGTCTGAAAATGCTCTGTGCGAAAGTAATCTGAAGGTTGCTTTTTTGCAATCATACTCAGTTAACAATTCCATTGAATATACACCATCAACAGATGGTGTTGAAAAATTTTGGATTTCTAAAGCTTTTCTCAAATGTCTGTCTCGAGGAAAAATTTTTTGGTTAATGAAAAAAACTCCATTAGTGTCAACTGCTATCCAATCAGAGGAGTTGGAATTAACACCTAGAACTATTTTTGAGTGGAATGCGAAAAAAAGNAAAAGTAAAATTCTAGTTAGAAATNTTTTCATGTCTTGGTTTCAGGTAAATATGACTATTTTTTTTGAGCTATTCTTCTTAAAGTTTCTTGGCCAGTACCAACAACTCTTTTCATACTAGCCTCTAATAAAGCCATTTCTTTTAATGAATTAACAAACAAGTCATAACTGTCTAAATTCTCTTTACCAAAAGCTTTTTTTGAACTTACAGAACTTATTGATTTGTTTAGGGTTTCAAAACTATTCTTAAGTTTTTNTAAAATATTCTTTAGTTTTTCTTTATCCGTCTCTTTTATTTCAGAGGATTTTAACAATTCCACAAAAGATTGATCTAAATTTTCAACAATGCCTGACTCCTTAGCAGCAATTAAACGAAGAGCAACATTTTTGTCTGATGTTTTATTGTCTTCAGAAGGAAAAAACATCTCTCTCATTTCAGAACATTGATGGTCTAAACTTTTAGTGAGAACGTTGAGTCTGTCTCCAACAGTCAAAACTTCTGACAAAATAATATCAAGATCTTTTATTACTAGTGAAATTCTGTCTAAAAAATGATTCAAATCAATAGCCAAATCTCCAAATTCATCCTCAGACTTCACAAATGTTCTTGGTGAAATATCGACTAAGCCTCGAGCAAGGGATGAAACAGTAGATCTTAGGGCCAATAATGGTTGCATTCTAACTTTTAATAGAAGAAATAAAACGAGAGTGTGAATCAAAATGTTGATTGAAAGCACTCCTGCAGTCATCTTAACTTCCGACAACCAGTGATCAACTTTTCTATCAAAATAACTTCTAACAGTAACGGTTCCAAGAATATCACCAATGTTGGCTTTTATATGGCAACCCAAACAGTACTGTTCAGCTAATATTGAAACTTCTGCTTCTGTATGATGAGCGTTTGGCCATTCTTGTTGTAAACCTAAGGCCTCCATTTTTTGGGAAATAAGAATAGAGTCAATCGTCACTTGTGAGGGTAAAACAGCAACTGTTAAACCCATATCATCGTAATTTTTGTCAATAATTGGATATATAGTTCGAGCGGCAGTGGGCCCGCCAGCATTAAGCATTATGGAACGTATGTCGTTTGATAAAGAATCTGCAACTCTTTGAACACGTTGGGGTTCATTGTGTTTAAAGTCGTAAACTATCATCATGTAACGAAAGGCCAATTCTAGAGCTGCAACTATAACGAGTAGCAAAAAAAAGTCCCGAATCATGCGAAACATGAAGGATCTTTCGAAAAAACCAAGTTCTTGTTTTTTATTACTACTCAATTAACTTTCCCCAAAAGTTTAAATACAACTATAAAATATTAATTAATATTGTAAATGGACACAGCGTCCCAAGCAAAGTTCATATTAGGCAAAATTCATAAATATACATTAATTAGGTACACACTTTGATCAAAGCCATTATTGCCATAGCAACAGGAGCTGCATTAGGGGCCATCAGTCGCTGGTTATTAGCAATTGCATTCAATCCATTATTTTCGACATTATTTGCAGGAATTTTGTTTGCAAACCTGATAGGAGGTTTTTTAATAGGAGTAATTCTTTATATCATATCTGTATACCCAGATTTTTCTGATGTATGGAAGTTATTTCTCATAACAGGCTTACTCGGTAGCCTTACGACTTTTTCCTCTTTCTCAGCGGAAATCTTTAACCTACTTCAAGAAAATAAATGGGCAAATGCACTGTTTATTGCTCTTTTCCATCTTGTTGGATCCATTTCAATGACCGCTTTAGGCTTTATTTCAGCAAGTTTTATAAAAAAAATTATCTAAATAACTTGTAAATTTTTTTGGCAATCGATGTCATAAATAANAACCATCCTATTAAAAATGCACCTCCTCCTAACGGAGTCAAAAAAGATANAAGTGAAANATCTAATAATNTNNNAGCNTAAATGTTCATACAAAACAAAATCAACCCTAATGAAAAAAAAGAGTTTATCCATATTAATGNTCTCCCTAGAATAAANNTTAATTTTGAATTCAGTAAAATTAAAATTGTTAAACCGTGCATTTGTTGCATCGAAATTGCATAATTAACTGCTTTTTCACTCTCACCTTCAATAAATGTATGAGATACGAGGGCAGACACAAAAATAGAAAGTAGAATGTTAGAAACTGCAAATAGCAAAAATAAATAATTAGATTTTTTCAAAGAAAATATATGTATTTAAATGGGTTAAACAAAGTACTTAGTAATAAAAATATTTATAAATTTGTTGTAGCATTATTGATGTTACACGTATTTAATTCTAGTACAGCAACTACAGAAGTACTTACTATTAAAAAAAAAGAAAACAAATTTGAAATTTTAGCTAAATTTGAGTCTTTTACAAATGTTTGTTCCACATGGAAATTAATAACCAGTTATGAAAATTTGCCCTCTTTTTTGCCACGAATGGTATCAAGTAAAATATTAAAAAATGAAGGGAACAAAAAAGTAGTAAGACAAGTCTTTAAAGATAATTTATTTATTTTTCCATTACATGTCAAAAACAATTTTTCAATAATTGAGTACAAAGCCGATAAGAAAATTATTGTAAAATTTTTATCCGGTGATTTAAATGACTACTATGCGAGTTGGAAAATAACAAATATCGCAGGTAAAACTTTCATTACTATCAATGCTCTTATAACACCATCACATGCCCAAAGGATTTTTTTGTCNAATAAAAAAATATACAACCATTTTAACGAAATGATAAATTCACTCAAAAACAANTTAATATCAGTGCATCATTCTCATGATTGCTAATGCTGACGTTTCACCTGTNGTTTTATGGCTAAAGCGTGATTTGAGATTGAGGGATAATCCAGCAATGTCACTTGCTCAAGAGTTAGGGCCAACCATCATTCTGGCGGCATTTGAACCTTCACTTTGGACTGGNAACGATTTTAGTAAAAGGCACNTAGTATTCTATCTAAATGCACTCGATGAATTAAATAAATCNCTTATNAAGTTAAACGTCTCCNCTTATATTGTCGAGGATGAATTTCCAAAAATCCTNCAAAANTTACTTATTCAAATAGGTAAGTTTACTCTAGTTAGTCATCAAGAAACCGGTAATTGGACAAGCTACAAAAGAGACGAAAGAGTAAAATCGTGGTGTACACAAAATAATATTACTTGGTTTCAACCCAGACAAAACAACGTAATCAGAAATTTGAAGGACAGGGACTTGTGGACTAAATACTGGTCAAATTTTATGAACTCATCCTGTAAACCTATTCCAAAATTTAATAAAAACAAATTTTTTATTTACAAAGATTTAACATGCCCATTTATTANATTAAAAGGACAGTCCACTTCAATGATTTTGGATAGTTTGAAATTAAAATCTAAGATATATTGTTTGCCGGAAACTATTTTTCCAATTCCTAGTAATAAAGCTCTTAAAGAAATATTAGAAAGTTTTTTTATAAGCAGAGCCATCGATTACAGAAAAAAAATGAGCAGTCCACTTACAAGCATTGACTCTTGCTCCAGACTTTCTCCATATTTAGCTTGGGGGCTAATATCAATTAGGGAGGTTTACCATGAACTAAAACTAGCGCAAAAATATTGGAAAAGCCAGTGTAATAGTAAATCTTCTGATATGTTAAAAAATCTTAGAAGTTTCGAAAAGAGATTACATTGGCGCTGTCACTTTATACAGAAACTAGAGACTGAACCTGAAATCGAATTTAGAAGCTTTCATCCAAGCATGAATAATATTAGAGATAAAAATATAGAACTAAGTGAAGATAAAAATAANCTCGATGCTTGGAAAAATGGTTTTACTGGAATTGATTATATTGATGCATGCATGAATTTTCTTAGGGAAACAGGATGGTTAAATTTTAGAATGAGAGCGATGCTAATGTCGTTTGCAAGNTACAATTTATGGCTAGATTGGAGGAAACCAGGGGAGCATTTAGCAAGACTTTTTTTGGATTATGAACCCGGTATNCACTGGCCACAAGTTCAAATGCAAAGCGGAACCTCTGGAATAAATACAATAAGAATTTACAATCCTCACAAACAGCAAAAAGATCATGATCCCAAATTAACCTTCACACACAAATGGGCCAATCCAACTATATTAAGTCAAGCAATTGTGTCAGTTCAAGAAACTTCTTCATTAGCCAAAAGAAGAATTTGGGAAGTTAAAAAAACTAAAGATTATAACCAATTATCCAAAGCAGTTTTTTTGAAACATGGAAGTAGATTAAATTCAAAAAAAAATGTATCGCCAAGGGATCTATCAGGTATTAAATTAAATCGTCAATCAAATAAAAATAACATGGATTTATTTGAGTAACTAGTAATTAAAAATGGAAAAAAACTTTAAGGGAAATAAATCCTATTTACCAAAAAAAAATTGTTCAGTTTGTGGTAAGACAATTACTTGGAGAAAGAAGTGGGAAAAAAACTGGAACTATATTAGTAAATGTTCCAAACGTTGTAGTTCACAAAAATAATTTATATTGGTTGTTTTTTTTTGCGTTAATTTTTTTCCAAAATTTTGTAAAAGATTGGCAATAACTATTTTGTTCAGGCCAAATATTTGGTCTTTTTTCTAAAATAATTTCATTTTTGTTTTTTGTTAAAATAAAATCTAAATGTAAATTTTCCTCGATATGCGAATTCCTTATAATGTCAGAATCTTTGCACCAATAAATCTCGTCACATACACTTTTCATATGCTCCATAACAAAATGCCATCTTTTTTTAGACCATGGCCACTTAGTATGAAAGTCCTCAAAAAAAACGCCAACTATTTTTTTGTTTTTTTCTTTAATGTTTGAACATCTTCTAATATTCCATGGGTGAATTATGTATACATTATCAAGTATTTTAGACGATGCAATTGGCAACTGTTCAATTGGAGATGAATAAATTCCTGGTTCAATTTCTTTTGTTACAATTCCACCCCTGACTGTTTCCGAACTATTTGCAAACTGATGAAGATTCTCATATGAATCATCTAAAAAGGTACCATAGCAATTCCAACTATCCGGAGCATATTTCGAAACATTATGAGCATTAAATAAATATGGTTTGCTACTAAAGCTACCTGCAACCCACTGCCATGATAAATGATTACTTGCTAAATCTCCGTCAAGCAAGTGTGAATAGAGCCAATCAGCTCCCAGGCGCCAATCTATCTTTCTAAAATGTACTATATATGAGGCAAGCCACATTCGAGCATGATTATGTAAATATCCGAATTCGTATAATTGCTNNACAGAATTATCAATCGGATTTAGACCTGTTGAGGCATTAACAATATCCTTTGGAAGTTCTATTGAATTATATTTTTCACTTTGAAACTCTTCTTTTATNGGCTTAAATATTTGATTTTTTTTAAATGTCCANACATGATNAAAAAATTCACGCCATGTTAANTCTTTTAAAAATTTGTTGTCCGTGTTTAATCTGAACTTAGTGTTTACAAAACTATAAACTTCGGGAAGTGTCAATATGCCGTGCGTTATGTATGGTGATAGATATGAAACTTGGCCTTCAATATTATTTCTAGTTTTTGCATATTGATAGGGGTTAAAATCCTTTAATAATTCACTTACTTTCGAGTTACTTTTGTTAAAATCAAACATTAAAAAATTCTTTAATTAAAATTATGAAAAATATTGTTATGTGTATATCCATTATATTCATATACCCAAATGTANTGGCCAAATCCACATGGAACGTAATTCCTATAGTTAATCTTGATGCAGTTAAAAATCCAATAAAATGCGGGTATCTGTACGAGTCATCACTTAACAAAATAGTTCTAAAATTAGAAAAATTTGTTGTTAATAATCANGTAATTACCTCGTTTTCTGTGAAAAATCCCNACATCAAAAAACAAANTTCANTTCGCCTATTGACCAAAACAGTTGACACTAGCAAAAATTTTAAAACACAAAGTAACAAAAAAGGTAAATATACTGCAACTGCCAATTTAGAAAAGTCTGACACAGGGGGTAAATTGTTTTATGAATTAGCAATTTTTGGAGGAGTGTTAAAAATTAATAACCNAGAATATCAGTTGCCATCGAGACTTCCTAGAGCAACCTCGGCACTNTACTTAAATTGTGCAGGNGATTTAATAAGACCTGATAATGAAATCAAATAGTATAGAAACTTCATCTAAAATATGCAGAAGAACAATTTTAAAATTTTTTTCAGGTCTATTCGTTGGGTTTAATTTGAAAAATACTTTTGCCTTCATAAAATCTTCAAAAAAAATTGGTCTTTTTTTTGACCCAATCTTTTTTAGTCCAGTGTTTAATAATGATCATCCAGAGAACCCTAAGAGATTAGAAGCANCTATCAGTGAAATNAAANAAAACAAAANTCTNNAAAAAAATTTAATTTTTTACCCGATNAGGACTGTATCATATGATGAATTATTATTCATACATACACCACTACACATTAAAAAAATCAGGCAAAACCATGGAAAAAGAATTGATGAAGTTGCAATGGCTGGGGTTGGTGCAGTTTTAAGTGCATGCGATCATGTCATCANTGGAAATATAAAAAGAGCATTTGTTGCATCACGACCACCTGGCCACCATGCAATTAACTATGGCAGAGAAGAAGGGTTTTGTTTTTATAATAATATTTCAATTGCCGCAAAATATCTNCAAAATAAAGGCTTTAAAAAAATATTAATANTAGATTGGGATTATCANCATGGTGATGGAACAGAACATTTTTTTTATGATGATCCAAGTGTTTTATTTTTTTCAACACATGATTGGAATGCTTATCCTNGGACAGGAGACCCCAGCAGGAGAGGAACTGGAAACGGAAATGGATTTAATATAAATGTTCATCTCCCATGTGGCAGTAATAGTTTAGATATTGAAAACGCATTTTTAAATTATCTAAAACCGAAGGCTTTAAATTTTGCTCCTGATTTTGTTCTTATTTCAGCTGGATTTGACTCAAGAAAAAATGATTTGCTAGGNTGCTTCAGTATTGATGATTATGGNTATAGAAATATCACAAAAATTACCTCAGAAATTGCTAATTTAAGTGCAGGTGGAAGAATAATTTCTATACTAGAGGGTGGTTACAATCCATCAGGAGTAGCAAGTAGTGTTAGCGCACACATAGANGAATTAATCTTAACAATCTAAAATAAATCTTGTGTCANCCCAATACATAGACATATTACTACCACTATAGTTAGTTGTAACCTCAAAAATAAATACCAGCTTGGTATACTCAGTTTATGTTGAATTTTTTTATCAACCAAATAAGCTAGTAAAAAACCCAAAATAAGTAATAAAAAACTTTCTGCCTGTGAAATTACAAGAGCAAGAAAAGCCATTAAAGCAGGAAGAACACTCCATAGAAATAAATACTGTTGTAATTTATTTTCAGTTTTTTCCTTGGTTGCAAAACCCCATGAAATAGCACCTACAAAACTTAAAATCACAGATCCGTAATACAAAAGAATTTTCGCTGGATCAAATGAAGAATCAATATCAAAAACGATAATAATCACACAAAAGACAAAAGGAATCAGTCCGCCAAAACCTAAAACAAATGACATTTTAGGGAAATTATAGTTTTTTAAATTATTATCATCGAACAAATACTATTACTCCTCTTCGGTATCTTGATCACTTTGATCGGCAACCCATTCTGAAAATGGTCTGTAAGAATTATTAACAGGTATGCTAATTATTTCTGGCAATTCATATGGATGCATCTCTAGAATAACTGATTCTATCGCTTCATAATTTTCTGAAACAGTTTTAATAGTTAATCTAATTTCAGCTTCTTCTGATAACTTTCCTTCCCATTCAAAAAGACTTTTGACTTGTTCTATTTGAACACAAGCACACAGTTTTTCATTAACAAGAGTTCTGGATAAATTCTTAGCGTCTCTTATGGAGTCTAAAGTTGTAATAACTAAGATAATTTCAGGTTCTACCATATTAACTTTTATTGTTTAATATTTATTCTATACCCTCAGCAATTAACAAATAACCTATTGCATTATCTGTTCTTCCAGAGACTATATATTGATATTCCTGTGAATAATACCAATCCTTAGCAGATTTCATATCAGGGAACTCAATAATTACATTTCTATTACCAAAAGGTTGTCCATCCAATAGATGAGTTGCTCCACCTCTTGAAAGAAATTTTCCTCCATGCTGTTTTATAGTCTTTGGCACCTGTTGAGCGTATTCTTTATATGCGCTCATATTACTTATGGTATTTTGGCCGATAACGTAGGCTTTTGGCATTTAATTTACTCCCACTTTNGTTTTGTAAAAAATACTCTTCATGAGTTTTCGTCATATATAACTAAAAAAAGATCATTTTCCTTACTGTANGTAATTAATGTACAGTTTTAACAAATCTGGAGAAAAATGTGTACCAACCAACCCAAATAGATACCAAATTATTAAAAGAAAGAGCTATCCAATTCAAAGGACAACTTGATCGTTTTAAATCAGGAAGAGCAACTGAAGAGGAGTTTAAACCTCTTCGACTTCAAAATGGATTATATATCCAAAGACACGCTCCTATGCTTAGAATTGCTATCGCGTATGGAATGCTGAACAGTTCTCAACTTAGAAAACTCGGATCAATCAGTGAAAAATATGACAGAGGATATGGACATTTAACTACACGCCAAAATATGCAACTCAATTGGATTGAGATTGACAATGTTCCAAAAGCACTCGAAGAGTTAGCAGATGTAGGACTTCACGGTATTCAGTCCAGTGGAAATTGTTTAAGAAATATTACCAGTGACGCCTTTGCCGGGATCTCGGTGGATGAAATACTAGATCCCAGACCTTACGCTGAACTTTTGAGACAATGGAGCACNTTTCATCCAGAATTGAGTTTTTTACCTAGAAAGTTTAAAGTAGCGTTCACTGGAACCAAAGAGGACAGAGCCCTAATTCAGGTTCATGACTTAGCATTTGAGGCTATTTCGAACGAACCCGAAGCTATTTTTAGAGTTCGAGCCGGAGGTGGTCTGGGAAGAATTCCTGTGTTAGGGCCAGTTATAAGAGAAAAACTCAACTGGAAGGATATCAGGTCATATACTCACGCTTTAATGAGAGTCTATAACGAGTTAGGAAGAAGAGATAACCTAACCAAGGCCAGAATTAAAATACTTATCAGAACAATCGGAATCGATAATTTCAAGACAATGGTTGAGGCTGAGTTTAAAAATCTTAAAAACTCAGCTGACAAGTTATCTGACGATGATTTAGAAAAAATTAAAAAAAGATTTTCTGATTTTAAGTTTTTATATAGGAATTATGCTTTCAATGAAAGTGTTGCAGAACCGAAAAAAATTCATGATAGAGAATTCAAAAAATGGTTTACCAATAACGTATATGAACATCGAATCAAGCATTTTAAAGCTGTATTAGTTCCCGCTAAAGGGACCGAAAGGGCACCTGGTGATTTAACCTCTGAAGAAATGTACAAACTTGCTGACATTGCTGACGATTTTAGCTTTGGAATGCTTAGAGTCACTCATACCCAGGACATTTTGCTACCCATGGTGAAAACATGCGACTTATCTAACCTGTATGAAATTTTAAAAAAAGAGTCATTTATAAACCCAATCGGTGGACTATTAACTGATATGGTTTGTTGCCCTGGGGGAGATTTTTGTCAACTTGCTAATGCAAGATCGATTCCGCTGGCTGAAGAAATTTCTTTTCGCTTTAAAGAATTGGACAAACTAGAAAACTTAGGACCGATTGATTTAAGAATTTCTGGATGCATGAACAGTTGTGGTCATCACCATATTGGGCACATAGGCATTTTAGGTGTAGACAAAGGAGGAGCATCCTATTACCAACTTCTACTGGGGGGGCATTCAGGTCACGGAGCACCTGCAGCTCTGGGAAAAATTGTTGGAAAGTCATTTGCAGAAGATGAGATTGCCGATGCAATAGAAGAAGTACTTAATTTTTACATTGAAATTCGGTCCGACGGTGAAAATTTTCGAGAAACACTTNTNAGNTTAGGACATGAACCTTTTGTTCAAGCCGCGAACCAAGTACGAAAANCCTGAGAGAATAAAATGAATGATTGTTTAGTAACAGAACTTAGATTTTCAAATACTCAGGCAATAAGTCTTATTTCTGGGGAACATGTNAAAATAACTCCTCCTAAGGTTGTTTTGAACCCTGAAAAAAAATGGCAAGATTGTTTTGAAGTAATTAAAAAATTTAAAATTACTGAGGAAATCTCTATAAATTTTTTAACTTTTACTGATGGTAGAGGGTATTCATTAGCAGCACGAATAAAAGAACAACAAATCGTAAAATGTATTCACGCTGTGGGAAGAATAACTGAAGAACTTTCATATTTCTTGAGAAGATCTGGTTTTGATGTTGCTCATTTTCCAATACGAGAAAATTCAATTTCCAATAAAAAAAATATTTCTGAAACAAATAAGCTTTTAAATCCATTTTCAAATCACTATCAAGTTGGAAACGATTACAGAGTTTAAAAGATGGAGAAAACCTAAAATGAACAACGCCACAGATTTACATAAAGTTTTTTTTATCGGTGCTGGGCCTGGTAATCCCGAGTTAATTACCAGAGCAGGTTGGAAAACTTTAAATAATTCAGATGTCATTTTATATGATTCTCTATTGGACTTTGAAGGGTTTCACAAATCTGCACCTAAATCAAAGTGGATCAACGTTGGTAAGCGTGCAAATAAAATTTCTATCTCTCAAAAGTTTATTGGTAGGATTTTAGTTAATTATTCTCAAAAAGGATTATCAGTTGTTAGGTTAAAAGGTGGCGACTCATCAGTTTTCGGAAGAATTTCCGAAGAAATTTCGGTTCTTCGAAAGATGGGAATTCCATTCGAAATAATCCCTGGAGTTACTGCCGCTAGCACAGCCGCCGCAAACCTAGGAGTAAGTCTGTCAAAAAGAAATTTGTCTAGAAGTATTTCATTTGTAACACCAGCTACTAGCAAAAACTCTGCCATAGATAACGGCTGGTTAAATACAGTACTTAACTCTGATACNAGTATTATTTATATGGCTGGTAATGATAGAAAAAAAATCGCTAAATTGCTCCTTTCGAAAGGAATGGACCCCTTATGCCCTATTGCTGTAGTTGAGAATGCTGGATTTAGAGAAGGCTACAAAAAAATAGTGTCTTTAAGTGAACTAGCCCAAAGCGAATTTTTTAAACTAGAAGGACCCGTTTGTTTGATNTTAGGAAAAGTTTTGTTAGATTCTGACTATATGAAAAGACAAGATTTTTTACGAAATAGTTTTTTATTTAGAGATTTAGATAAAAAAATTGAAAATGCCTGTCATGGACGATAAAACNGCTTTAATTTTACTTGCTCATGGATCAAGAGACACACGATGGAAAGAGCCGTTTGTAAAAATTAAAAATGAAATACAAAAAGAGCACTTTTTTCAACAAGTTGAATTAGCTTTTTTTGAACTTGATACCCCATTACTTGAAGATGTAGTTACTAAATTTGAAGAACAAGGTTATAGAGAAATCAAAATTGAGCCTCTTCTTCTTGCAAGTGGTTTCCATATTCAAAAAGATTTACCAGGCCGCTTAAAAAAACTCAGAATAAGATTTAGCAAATTAAATTTTACGACAGGAACGGCATTAATAGAGAGAGAAGCTGTTTCCAATGCTATTGTATCTTCAATTATCAATAACCATCTTTCAAAAAAAATTCAGTGGTTTGGGGTTCAAGGTGAAGCGATAAGTTGTACAGAAAAAATAAAAGTTTTGGAAGATGGCCTTGACGANATATTATCGGATATTAATAATTTTCTTGATGATGCGATTCTTATGGGTTGTTCACAAAAATTAACTAAAAATAAAATTATCGCTAATCTTCAAATGCTTCATAGTCAGTATAAGGAATTGAAAACAAAAAAAATAGCTTAAATTGCTACTAAATAATCGATACTTGTGATGAAAAAAAATTCTTTTTCAATTTAATAGTCTGTATTTTCTAAAAAAAATTAATTTTTAAATCCAACCAATCTGGAGAGTTTTATAAATGCAAATAGCCAATGATAGAGATTCAGATCTATTGAACGTAAAACATCTTGAAAATTTAGAAAACGAATCAATTTTTATTTTAAGAGAAGTTGCAGCAACCGCAAGTCTTCCAGTGCTTCTTTTTTCAGGAGGTAAAGATTCAGTAGTGCTTTTAAAATTAGCAGAAAAAGCGTTTCGTCCGATGAAATTTCCATTCTCACTTCTGCACATAGATACAGGACATAATTTTGATGAGGTAATTTCATTTAGAGACAGAAAAGTAGACTCATTGAAAGAAAATTTAATCGTAAGAAAAGTTGAGGATTCTATTAACAAAGGTTCAGTACTCATAAAAAACCCTGAAGATTCCAGAAACTCTGCTCAATCTGTAACTCTTCTTGAATCAATAGAGGAATTTAAATTTGACGCATTAATCGGTGGTGCAAGAAGGGATGAAGAAAAAGCCAGGGCAAAAGAACGAATTTTTTCATTCAGAGACGATTTTGGTCAATGGAATCCAAAATCTCAAAGACCAGAACTTTGGGATCTTTATAATACTCACGTATTTAAAGGTGAACATATGAGAGTTTTTCCAATTTCAAATTGGACTGAACTAGACATATGGCAATACATAACAAAAGAGGATCTTGAACTACCAAGTATTTATTTTGCACACAAAAGAAAAGTAATGGACCGTAATGGGTTATTAGTGCCTGAAACTAAATTTACACCTGCTTTTCAAAATGAAGAAATCAAAGAAAAATCTGTAAGGTTTCGTACAGTTGGAGACATAACATGCACCTGCCCTGTTGAGAGTACAGCATTAACATCAAAAGAAATATTACTTGAAACTGCAATCGCTCAAATTAGCGAAAGAGGTGCTACCCGGCTGGATGACCAAACCAATGAGGCCTCCATGGAAAGAAGAAAAAAAGAGGGTTATTTCTAATGAACAACAATTCAAATGACTTAGTGAGATTTATTACAGCGGGAAGCGTAGATGATGGCAAAAGTACTTTAATAGGAAGATTACTCTTTGATTCAAAATCCATACTAGCAGATCAACTATCTCTTTTGTCTTCTGCTAAAAATAGTCGTCAAAACTCAGCCGGTATAGATTTCGCGTTTCTTACCGACGGACTTGAATCTGAAAGAGAACAAGGAATAACTATTGATGTAGCATACAGATATTTTTCAACCAAAAATAAAAAATTTATTATTGCCGATTGTCCAGGGCACGAACAATATACAAGAAATATGGTGACTGGCGCTTCCACTGCTGACTCAGTAATTTTTCTTGTAGATGCTTCTCAGGTTACTGATGGTAATTTATTAACCCAAACCAAAAGACATACTGCAATCTCATGTTTATTAAACATTTCAAACTTTATACTTGCAGTTAATAAAATGGACCTCGTCAATTTTGATGAAAAAATTTATAAACAAATTGTCTTGTCATTTACTAAACTTCTCCATACATTTGACACAAAAAAAGAATTTTCAGCNGTCCCNATTTCAGCTCTTCATGGAGATAATGTTGTGAAATCCTCANGTAATATGCCATGGNACAAANAANCAACTTTACTTTCGTATNTAGAAAATANTANGTANGCAAGACAAACTAATACAAATTTAAGATTNCCCATTCAACTTGTGATGCGTTGGGATGGTGANAAAAAAGCAGATCAGAGAGCATATTCAGGAAAGTTAGACTCCGGGCAAATTTCTGTTAACGAGAAAATAAAAATGTGGCCGACTAACCAAAATGTCAAAATTACAAAACTAACATATCTTGGAAAAGAAGTTACAAAAGTGTTTGCCAATCAATGCGTCACATTTTGGTTGGATAAAGATGTTGACGTTGCCAGGGGAGATGTTGCTGTCTCTCCAGAGGATTTTCCAAGCCTGAACAAAGAATTTAATGCAAATATTGCATGGTTGGATTCTAAAGATCTAAATACTTCCAGAAAGTACATTCTTCGGCAAGCAACCAGAGAAACCCAAGTAAAAATTCAAGTCGTCAATAAACTCAATTTATCTTCTCTTATCAGAGAAAATTCAGATACTTTGTCCATGAATGAAATAGGTCTGACTTTTATCAAATCAGCCAAGCCTATTTTAGTTGACAAATACATGGACTTTCCTAAAACAGGATCTTTTATTTTGATAGATGATTCAACTCACCAAACATGTGCTGCGGGAATGATTTGTTGAAAAAATTTTGGATTTATTAATGAAAATAAGAGACCCACACTTATCTTCTGATTCCCTAGAAAAAGACAGGCAGAGTATTTCTCTACCTCCGTTAGAAACTGCCACCGTAAGTAGCAGTAAAAATCCATATTTATTTTGGTTTGTATGGACTGCGGCTTTGTCAATTATTTCTCTTCTGGGATATGTTATTGGTAGATTTTTAGGAGCTTATGGTAATGAGTCACTTAATACTTTATATCAAATTCTATCTATGGAAACTTTTTGGTATGGTGTAATGATAGGATTTTTTGCACAAATCATTGATGGCGCTCTTGGAATGGCATATGGTATCTCAGCAACAACTTTTTTATTAAGCCTAGGTACTTCTCCAGCAGTTGCAAGTGCAAGTGTTCATATAGCGGCAGTATTTACAACAGGTCTATCGGGAATTGCACACGTAAAATTTGGTAATGTTAGTAAATCACTTTTCATGCGATTATTATTACCAGGAATTATTGGAGCATTTTTTGGTGTTCTTTTTGTAACCAAACTTGACGGAGAATTAATCAAACCACTTGTCTCATTTTACCTCTTAGTTATGGGAGCTCTGATAATTAAGAAATCACTTTTTAAAAAACAGCAAGCAAAAATAAAGGGTTCAAAAATCTCAAAACTAGCTCTTGCTGGAGGTTTTATGGACTCGGCTGGTGGTGGTGGTTGGGGGCCCATAGTAACTTCTACTCTTGTTGGAGCAGGACAAGACCCTAGGTCAACAATTGGATCAGTGAATTTTGCAGAGTTTTTCTTAACTTTGGCAACAGCAGGTTTTTTTTCAATTTTTATTGCTTCAGCACCTTGGCCAATAATCTTTGGGCTTGTGGTCGGAGGGCTATTTGCAGCACCTTTCGCGGCATTTTTATGCAAGTATCTTCCAGTAAAGTTTCTAATGATTGTTGTTGGGTTTGTTGTTTCAATTTTAAGTCTTATAAACATATTTCAGTTTTTTAAGTAACCTTATTTGTTAAATCTTGCTATCTTGATATTCAGATTAACAGTCATTTCTATTACAATTTGTACTTAAACATAAATTTGGGACAACTCATGAATGAAATTATTCCTTTGCATGGTTTTGAAAAAGCACAAAATACCCTCAAAAATAATATAGATCTTCCTACTCCTCCAAAGTTTAGCTCCNTAAACGAGGAAAGAAATTATCGCAAAGAACGATTAGTTGCTGCTCTTAGAATTTTTTCTAAATGTGGATTTGACGAAGGTGTTGCCGGACACATTACTGCACGGGATCCCGAGTTTAAGGATAGTTTTTGGGTTAACCCTTTTGGTATTCATTTCAGTTTGATAAAAATATCAGACTTAATAAGAGTTGATCACACTGGTGAAATCATTGAAGGCCACCACCCTNTCAATGCAGCAGCTTTTGCTATTCACTCCAGAATTCATATGGCACACCCCAGAATTGATGCTGCAGCACACGCCCATTCAACATACGGTAAAACTTGGTCTATCCTTGGTAAACGTCTTGACCCTCTTACACAAGACGCATGTGCATTTTATAAACATCATGAAGTTTATGAAGAATATAATGGCCTAGTCCTTGATTCTAATGAAGGTGATAATATTGCTAAGCTTTTAGATAACAAAAAAGCAGTGATTCTCAAAAATCATGGGCTGTTAACNGTTGGAAATACTGTCGATTCTGCGGCATGGTGGTTNATAACTATGGAAAGATCTTGCCAAGTTCAACTGCTTGCTGAGGCAGCGGTAAAAGACTCTTCAAAATTATCAAAAATTAGTCAAACAGCAGCTCTTAATGCATTTGATATTGTAGGAACTGAGGATGCTGGTTGGTTCGGCTTTCAACCTCTTTACGATAGATTGAAAAAGGAGTTTCCTAATTTAGAAGTTTAAAAAATGCCTAATGAAAACCAAAAACCTAAGCTCTATTCATTATTTTCAAATGGTCATTTACAAACGATTTGGACTTCAATTGTAGGAAAGTATACTCTTAAAAAAACTTCAAAGTTTTTTTTTACCAGAACACGGTTTAAAACACCTGACAATGACTTTCTGGATTTTGATTGGCTTGTAAATAAAAAAAAAACAGAATCTTCTACTCTTCTAGTACTATTCCACGGGCTAGAGGGTTCATCAGAAAGCCAATATTCGCTGGCTTTTGCTAACATTGCGATAGAAAATAGTTGGTCATTTGTAGTCATTAATTTTCGAGGTTGTTCAGGTGAGATTAATTTAGCTCCGAGAGCTTACCACGCAGGGGATACAGAAGAAATTGACTGGGTCTTAAAAAAAATTGACTCTATTGTAACTGTCGACACCATATTTTGTGTGGGAATTTCATTAGGTGGAAATGCATTGTTAAAATGGCTTTCAATGCATGATAGAGCACTATACTCCAACTTAAGCAGATTAAAAGCAATTGCAGTAGTNTCAGCTCCTTTGGATCTAGTTTCATCTGGAACAAAATTAGATAACGGAGTTAATGGACTAATTTATTCAAGATTTTTTTTAAAAACAATGAAAAAAAAAGCAAAACACAAATGGAATCAATTTCCAGGGTTGTTTGATTTAGAAAATGTAATTTGTGCTAAAACAATGAAACAGTTTGATAACTCATTTACAGCTCCAGTCCATAAGTTTTTAAACGTANATGACTATTGGAAAAAATCATCATCAATAGATGAAATCAAATTTATAACTAGTCACTCTCTGATTGTCAACGCAAAAAACGATCCAATTGTTCCAAGTTTTAATNTCAAAGATTTAAACATTACAAGTGATAACGTAGAGTATTGGAATCCAAACTTTGGTGGACATGTTGGATTTTCGTCAAAAATAGATCTTAAAAAATTTGAGAGTCAGTTTCTTTGGATGCC
The DNA here is from genome assembly GCA_002170285.1 of Betaproteobacteria bacterium TMED100. Taxonomy (GTDB): domain Bacteria; phylum Pseudomonadota; class Gammaproteobacteria; order Burkholderiales; family Burkholderiaceae_A; genus UBA7377. The sequence continues at coordinate 868 of NHFB01000044.1, read as the reverse complement.
ACGTATGATCGGNAATTGGTTTTTAAAAACGCACAAGACACAATAATTATGTATACTTTATTCACTGTATTTATTCAGGAAAATATATGAAACCAATAGTGATTTTTATTATTCTTGCTCCCGCGGCTATTACAATATTAAAGCTCTGGGTACTTCCTCCAATTATGTAACAAATTTTATTTTATTAAGCCCAANGTCTTTTTTATAAAAAATGAAATGTCATTTATCTCCTCATTNGATATTGANTGATCTATACCNTACTCGTTCCANTGTGAGATATGTCCTAAATCAGAAAGTAAGCTTTGCGAATCTNTTGCCCATTTAAGTTTTACTACNTCATCAAACACTCCATGCCCAAAAAAAATGGGAGTGCNTAAGTTGNNCTTAAAGANATTCNTTCTNAATTCTTTGTCCAGCGGAAGATAGCCAGAAAGNGCAATTATACCAGCCAATTTTTCNGGAAATTTCAAACCTGTATACAAAGCCATGGCACTACCTTGCGAAAAACCCGCTAATATAATCCTNTTATATTCAACTCCTCTTTTATGCTCGTTATAAATTAATTCAGAAATTTCTTTTTCAGACTTTTTGATTCCACTTTCATCTTGTCTGTCAGTAAGTTCAGTTCCAGAAATATCGTACCAGGCTGGCATTATTTGGTTAGAGTTGATTGTTATCTTTATATTTGGTGCGTCGGGGAAAATAAACCTGATATTAGAATTTTCAGTTAATTGTAAAGATTTGGTAATTCCCTGAAAGTCTTTTCCGCTAGCACCTAACCCGTGTAACCAAATTACGGATGCATCGACTTGATTTGAAGTTTTTTCCTCAAAAAAATTGAGCATAATTTTCTTTCTATTTTCTACTT
>NHFB01000043.1 GCA_002170285.1 Betaproteobacteria bacterium TMED100 | reverse complement strand
ATGGTGGAGCCGGCGGGAATCGAACCCGCGTCCGCAAGACTTCCAAAGGCAGTTCTACATGCNTAGTCAATTGTTNNAANTTTAATNTGATANTNAGTNAATNGACAAACTNNTATCAAACGATCCGCTAANTTTAGGNAANAAAANNNCGGCNTTNNNATTNCCGATCTAATGTAAATGACACTGCCGTAAGNTTTTACTTACCTAGCCCATTAGCAAACTAGTGCAGCGCTCGCTTGCTATTTAAGCTGCGAGTGCAAAACGCTCGTCGTTGGCGTTTATTTTTTTCCGAAATGGATTAACGAGGTAAATCGGTCCTCGGCATGCCCTACTCTTCTTCTTGACCCACGTCGAAACCATGTCGGCCCCATTTTGTTAATATACTCTATTTGGAAAATTAATCACTTAATAATTTTCATTTAATATTTAATAACGACTGGATTTCTTCAGAACGAAACACTGTCTCATCACACCCCCAGTTATGAGTAAGAGATTTTTTTACAAATGTTTCAAATGCGATACCAATAGTCCAGCAACCTGCATTAAAGCCACTTTGTATGTCTCTGGCATCATCTCCGACGTATATTACTGCTTGGGGGTTTAATTGTAAATTATTTATGGCAAGCTTTACTGGCGCAGGGTGGGGTTTGCAAAACTCCAAGGTGTCACCACAAATTAATGTGGAGCAACGATCAAAAAGTTTTAAACCTTGAACTATTGGTACTGTGAACTTCTCATGTTTATTTGTAACGATTCCCCATAAAATTTTATTTTTTTCTAATACTTCTAATAAATGTTGCATGCCAGGCATAAAGCAAGTGGTCATTAGTAAACATTCTTCATATTTTTTTAAGAACTTCACTCTTAACTCTTCAAAACTACTATCATCCCAGCTAACCCCTAATGCAACTTCGATCATACCTCTAGCCCCTCTGGAGGTGTGAGGCTTAAGAGTTTCTATTGGTAAAGGAGGCAAATTCCTTTCAGCTCGAAGTACATTAGCTACGGCTCCAAGGTCTCCAGCAGTATTTAAAAGAGTTCCATCAAGATCAAAAAGTACAGCCTTATTGTTGAAACCAGACCATCTTTTATACCAATGTGCGCGGCGAGAAGGCTGAGGCCAATCTAGTTTTTGTAAGTCAGGATTATTTTGGTTATTTATGTTCAAGGAAGAAATGGACAAGGTTATTTGGTAAAAGCCACCATGTAGTTAACATCTGTGTCCTTAGAAAGTTTGTAAACCTTAGTAATAGGATTGTACGTAAGTCCAATCAATTCAATAACATTNAGGTTTGCCTCTCTTGTAGTTCGAATCAATTCAGAGGGCTTAATAAATTTTTTGTATTCGTGAGTGCCTTTTGGTAATAAATTCAGAACATATTCGGCCCCAANTATTGCGAACAAAAAACTTTTTGGATTTCTATTAATAGTTGAAAATATTATTTGGCCAGAAGGTTTTAGCAATCTAGTGCAGGCTAATATTTCCTTTTTTGGGTCAGGTACATGTTCAAGCATTTCCATACAAGTGACAACATCGTATTTTTCATTTTCAGTTTTGGATAAATCTTGTGATGAAATTAGCTGATAATTTACAGAACTTTTAACAGCATTTGCGTGTATTTTAGCAACATTTATTGACTTTTGAGACAAGTCAATACCTTTTACCGTTGCACCTTTTGACGACATACTTTCAGCCAATATTCCACCTCCACATCCAACATCACAAACATTTTTGTTTTTCAAACCACCAACAATATTGTTTATCCAAGTCAATCGGATAGGGTTAATATCATGNAGGGGCTTAAATTCACTTTCAGGATCCCACCACTTGTTAGCAAGACTACTAAATTTCTCGATTTCACCTAAATCAACGTTTGGCAAAGATTTTTTCATTTTAAATAAAGTGTTAAGTGAAGAATTTATTCAAGCTCAATCAACACTCTTCTATTTTCCGCACGACCTGCTCTGGTTGTGTTGTCAGCAATCGGTTCACTCTCTCCTAAACCAGTTGAATTGATTTTGTTTTTTGGAATTCCATTTTTTGCAAGGTAGTTTTCAACTGATTTGGCCCTCTTAACTGATAATTCAATGTTGTAATTGTTAGCACCCAATGCGTCTGCATGTCCTAATATGTTGACCATTTTAAAAGTTATATTTTTTGCTTTTTGAATAAAATTGTTAAGTACGGATTTAGCAGAATCGGTGATTTTATATTTATCAAAATTAAAATTNACTACAGTTGAGAATGGCGTATAACTTTGAATTACCTGCTTCTCCGTTGTTTTCTCCTCATTGCTTACATTCGCATTTTCAACAACTTCTTTCTTGGAAGGTAAATTTGAAACCTGATTTGCTGTGGAAGATGATTCAGAACCACATTTGACTTTACCTTGCGATTGAGACGGTGAAACTGTACGAACACAATTGCCATAATTATCAAAGATTACTTGACCCTGAGCATCAAAAGCAAATCCTTGTTGAAGATCGGAAGCGTGTGATGTTGACTGGAAAAATAACATAAATAGAAAACTAAAAAACAAATAANTAATTGTTTTTATTGTAGTTAATTTTGGTAAATTCATATTCGCTATCTTTAAAAAATTTAGTTATATATTTAAATACACAATACTAACAAAATTTGATGGTCTTCTCCGAGATTTTAATAGAGTTCAAGTAGTACAATAAGAATTAATCTAAATTACAATTAATTTTTCTATTTCCAACAAGTTTATGACTCAAATAGCCCGCCAGACTTTACCCGTTAGTCTTGAACAAGAAATGCGCAAGTCTTACCTTGATTACGCCATGAGTGTAATCGTCGGAAGAGCTTTACCAGACGTTAGGGACGGGTTAAAACCNGTTCACAGAAGAGTTTTATATGCCATGCGTGTTCTCAGTAATGATTGGAACAAACCCTACAAGAAATCGGCTAGAGTTGTTGGAGATGTAATCGGNAAATATCACCCTCATGGTGATTCGGCAGTTTATGACACTATTGTGAGGATGGCTCAATCGTTTTCATTGAGGTACCCATTAGTGGATGGGCAAGGTAATTTTGGATCGGTTGACGGTGATAATGCTGCTGCAATGAGATATACGGAAATTCGCCTTTCGCGTATAGCACATGAACTGTTAGATGATCTAGAAAAAGATACTGTAGATTTCGGTTTGAATTATGACGGATCTGAAAATGAACCTTTGGTTTTACCNGCTCGTATACCTAATTTACTAATTAATGGTTCCTCTGGAATTGCTGTGGGCATGGCAACTAATATTCCACCACACAATATATGCGAGGTAATTAGCGGATGTTTAAAAGTTTTAGATTCTCCTGAGGTATCAATTGATGAATTAATGACTGTAATTCCAGCCCCTGATTTTCCTACTGCTGGAATAATTTACGGCATGAGTGGTGTAAAGCAAGGTTATAAAACTGGGCGTGGACGAGTAATCATGCGAGCAAAAACACATTTTGAGCCGATAGACAAATCTTCAAGAGAGGCAATAATTATTGATGAGTTGCCATTTCAGGTAAACAAACGAAGTTTGTTGGAAAGAATAGCTGAGCTCGTTACTGAAAAAAAGGTTGAAGGTATTTCCGATATNAGAGATGAGTCAGACAAATCAGGTATGAGAGTTGTTATTGAATTAAAAAGANGTGAAGTCCCCGAAGTTGTTTTAAACAACCTATACAAAACAACTCAATTACAAGACACGTTTGGAATGAATTTAGTTGCTTTGATCAATGGCCAACCAAAGACCATGAACTTAAAAGAAATTCTGAGTGCATTTATCGATCATCGCAGAGAGGTNATCACCAGAAGAACTGTTTTTGAGTTAAATAAGGCCAGAGAAAAAGGGTTTTTATTAGAAGGTTTGGCTGTTGCAGTAACAAATATGGATGAAATCGTTGATTTAATAAAATCTTCTAAAACACCCTCTGTTGCAAAAGAGCATTTGNTGTCCAAATTTTGGAATCCTGGNTTAGTNCGAGACATGTTAAAGAGAGCGATAAAATCGACGGTAGTTGAGGCTTTCAGGCCAATTGATGTTCCTTCAGGCTGTGGTTTAAGTGATGATGGATACAAGCTTACTGATAAACAGGCAACTGAGATTTTGCAAATGCGGTTACAAAGGTTAACTGGTCTAGAACAAGAAAAAATAATAAATGATTTCCAACAAATAATAGAACAAATTGCAGATTTGTTAGACATTCTTGCCAATCCTCTAAGAATTTCAAATTTAATGAGAGAAGACTTTGAAAAAATCAACAGTGATTACCAAGATGAGAGAAAGTCGTTAATTCAGGAAAACGCTGAGGAATTACAAACGGAGGATTTAATTACTCCACAAGATGTCGTTGTGACTTTTTCAAATACTGGCTATGTTAAAAGTCAACCAATATCGGAATACACATCTCAACGCAGAGGTGGAAGGGGAAAACTTGCTGCATCCACGAAGGAAGATGATTGGATTGAGAAAATCTTGATTGCAAACACTCACAATACACTGTTGGGGTTTACAAGTCGTGGCAGAGTTTATTGGATGAGAGTTTGGGAAGTACCTCAAGGTTCACGCTCATCAAGAGGCAGACCTATAGTAAATTTCTGGCCTTTGGAGGAAGGAGAAAAGGTGACAACTGTATTACCTGTCAAAAGTTTTGATGAAAATCAGTATGTTTTTATGGCAACTAGTTTTGGTACAGTTAAAAAAACTTCCTTATGTAAATTCTCACGCCCCATGAAAAAAGGAATCATAGCAGCTGTTCTTGATGATGGTGATACCTTAATTGGAGCGACAATAACAGATGGAACTAGAGACATAATGCTTTTTTCGACTGCAGGTAAGGCAGTTCGTTACTCGGAATGTAACGTAAGACCAATGGGACGTGGTTCTAGAGGTGTTCGAGGTATGTTTTTAGAGAGTGATCACAGAGTTGTAAGTATGTTGTCTGTGCCAAATGCAGATGAAAGTCAGCTAGAATCAGAGCAACAAACTGTGTTTATTGCTACCCAAAACGGCTTTGGTAAAAGAACATCATTGAGCGAGTTTACTCGATACTCTAGGGGTACAAAGGGAATGATTTGTATAAAAACAAGTACCAGAAATGGAATGGTNGTTGGTGCATGTTTGGTGAACTCTAGTGATGATTTAATGCTTATTGCAGACAATGGCGTTTTGGTCCGCTTCGGAGTTCATGAGGTTCGTGAAATGGGAAGATCTACTCAAGGTGTTAGATTGATTTCTCTGGATGATGGAAGTTTGTTGACAGGCTTTCAGTCATTCTCAGAACCGAGCCTAGAAAAAATTCCTGANGTTGAATCTGGGGACAAATCCNCAGATTGATCAGCAAGCTAATTTTTTTGATTAGTCTTTTGAAAACTTAACAAAGAAAGGTCTTATGGTTCGCCCCTATAATTTTGGTCCGGGCCCTGCACAACTGCCAGAGGATGTTTTAGCAAAAGCCTCTGATGAGATGATGAATTGGAATTGCACTGGTATGTCATCCATGGAGTTGGGGCACAGAGGTACAGATTTCAANCAAATAATATCAAAGGCAACAGAAAGTGCTACAAAACTATTAAATTTGCCTCAAACNCATAAATTATTATTTATGCAGGGTGGAGCAAGGGCTCAAAATGCTATAATTCCAATGAATCTTTTGAACGAAAGTCGTCTTTGTGATTTTGTAATAACTGGATATTGGTCTGAACAAACCGCCACTGAGGCCAAAAAATATGGAATNGTTAATATAGCATCTTCATCACAACATAACTATATTTCCATACCACCACTAAAATCATGGAAAATAAATAAAAACACTAGTTATATTCACATCTGTTTAAATGAGACTGTTCATGGCGTCGAATTTTTTGGGTGCCCTGATTTAAAATCAATAGATAGAGGAAATGTGCCACTCATAGTGGATATGTCATCTAATATCTTAAGTAAAAACATTGATTTTACAAATATTGACTTAGCTTATGCCAGCGCTCAAAAAAATATTGGCCCAGCTGGGTTAACTCTGGTGATAATTAAAGAGTCATTGTTAAATGAGGGTAACAAAAGGGGCTTGAAAGTTTGCCCAAGTGTGTTTGATTANAGAAATTTAATCAAAACTGACTCTCTTTACAACACTCCGCCAACGTATTCTATTTATATGGCAGGCTTGATGTTTGATTGGCTAATTGAAAAAGGTGGTATTGATGTAATTGAGAAAATCAATTNGGAAAAATCAAAGNTACTNTACGAAGCTTTAGATTTGAGTAATTTTTATCAAACGCCTGTGCCTTATCAATATAGATCAAGAGTAAATGTCCCTTTTTTTCTTCCAAATCAAGAATTAAATGATATTTTTATTAAAGGAGCTAAAAAACAAGGCCTTATAAATTTAAAAGGTCACACCGCAGTGGGAGGTTTGCGTGCAAGTCTATATAATAGTATGCCTATTGAAGGGGTTAAGGAACTTGTTAATTGGATAAAAGAATTTGAGATTAATTACGGATGAAACCTGAAGAATTAAAAAAATATCGAGATTTAATAGATGACATTGATGATCAATTGATCGAGTTACTTGTGCAACGGGCAGGTTTTGTAAAACAAGTAGGTGAAAAAAAGAAAATAGCGAATTTACCTGTTTTTAGGCCTGAGAGAGAAGTAGCAATAATAGAGAGGATGTGTAAAAAAAATAAGAATCTTTCAGGTTTTTTGGCGGATAATTCAATTGCCACTATTTGGTTAGAAATTATCTCTGGTTGCAGGGCATTAGAAAGAAAAATTGAGATTTCATACCTTGGTCCTCCAGGCACATATAGTGAACTAGCTGCCCGGACCCTTTTTGGTCATCAAGTTATATTGCATCCTTATGATTCTCTTGATGAAGTTGTTAGAGTGGCTGAGATCGGAAAAACTGATCTTGCATTAATACCAGTTGAAAACTCTACTGAAGGTACAGTTGGAAAATCTCTTGACCTATTGTTAAAAACCTCACTCCCAATTTCTGCTGAACTTTCAATTCCCATTCATCATTTATTATTGAGGAAAATTGATAGTCTTGATTCTATAAAGGAAATTGTAGCCCATGGACAATCTTTGTCGCAATGTCAAAATTGGCTCGATAAAAATCTGCCTAACATACCAAGGGTAGCTTTAGAAAGCAATGGGGTAGCAGCAAGAAAAGCCTCAGAAGATTCTAGTCTTGTTGCAATTGCGGGAAATCTTGCTAAGAAAAAATATGAACTAAACACAATAGCTAGTAGAATTGAAAATGATTCTTCTAACAGAACACGTTTTGCAGCACTTGGCAATTTCATTCCAGACTCTTGTGGTTGCGATCAAACTTCGCTCATCTTATCTGTTCCTGACAAAGCGGGTGCGATGTTATCTTTGATTAAACCTTTGGCTCAATATGGAGTTTCAATGAAAAGGTTTGAATCACGTCCCTTTAGGAAGAGTAGCCAATTATCATGGGAGTATTATTTTTATTTGGATATTGATGGACATGAATCTGACCCCTCAGTCGCCGAAGCCCTTAAGGAAATTAAAGAAAGAGCCGGGTTTTTTAAAAATTTAGGTTCATATCCACGTTTCGAAAAACTAGGCTTGCCATCTGATTGGCCTAAATAAAAATTTTTATAATGAACTCAATTTCAAAACATGTTGTTCCCTGGATTAAAAATTTGGATCCCTACAATGTAGGCAAGCCCATTCAAGAGTTGGCAAAAACTCTTAATGTGTCTGAAGAGAAAATAGTAAAACTTGCCTCAAATGAAAACCCTCTTGGGATGAGTCCAAAAGTGCATTCAAAAGTCAATAATGAAATTATAAAAATTAATCGCTATCCAGATAGCAATTCTACTTCTTTGAAAAAGGCTATAAGTGACCTTCATGGAGTCACTGTAAATCAGATTTTTCTTGGTAATGGAAGTAATGATGTTTTGGAGTGTTTGGCAAAAACTTTTTTGAGGCAAGGTACCTCCTCCTTGTACAGCAAATATTCTTTTGCCGTATATAGTTTAGCTACAATTTCTTCAGGAGCTAATTCAATAGTAGTACCCTCGACTAAAAATCTTGGTCACGATTTATCTGCTTTTTTGTCTCATATTTCAAGTGACACCAAGTTGATCTTTATTGCAAACCCTAATAACCCAACAGGCTCATTCATAAGCCGAGATGAAATTAAAAGTTTCTTAAATCTTGTTGATGAATCAATTTTAGTAGTGCTTGATGAAGCCTATTATGAATATTTGGATGACTTGGATAAAACAAACTCCGTAGATTTACTCAAAGATTACCCAAATTTATTTATTACAAGATCTTTTTCTAAAGCTTATGGTCTGGCTGGACTTCGAGTGGGATATGGGCTTGGAAATGAAGAAGTTATAAGTTTTATGAATTCGGTTAGACAGCCCTTCAATGTTAACTGTTTGGCTCAGATGGCTGCTATTTTTGCATTGGAGGACCAAGATTTTGTAGAGATGAGCCGTATACATAATCGTCAAATTATGCTTGAACTAGTAAATGGGTTGTCTTCACTTGGAATTAAAACCCTCCATTCCAGAGGCAATTTTGTACTAGCAAATTTTGGTAATCAAATCAAACATACAAAACATTCTCTCGGAATAAAACTATTTGAAGTTTTATTAAGCCTAGGGGTAATTACCAGGCCAGTGACTAATTATGATCTGCCTAATTATTTGAGAATTTCTGTGGGCACAGAAGAAGAAAACAAATACTTTTTAAAAGTTTTGCCGCAAGCCTTAGACTTAATCCATTCGAATAGTAATTATGTTTAAAAAAGTAGTAATAATTGGTTGTGGTTTGATTGGATGTTCAATTGCTGGAGCGGCCAAACAAAAAAAATTAGCCAAAGAAATAATAGGTATTGAAATTAATAATTTAGATGATGTTCAAAATTCCAATTTTTTTGACAGTGTCAAACAATCAATTCTTGAGGTAAATAACGCAGATTTAGTTATTCTAAGTACTCCCCTTGCAAGTTTGAAGGATGTTTTTTATGATTTAATCTATCAGCATAATTTAAAAAAATTTGATTTGATCACTGATGTATTTAGTACAAAAAGAAGTCTAATTGATATCATTCAAAAATTAGATAGTGATAAAAAAAATGTTTTTCGTAAAGCCTTTTTATCGAGTCATCCTCTTGCCGGATCCGAAAAAATCGGAGCAGTAGCAGCAGACATCTCAATGTTTGAAAATACAAAAGTTTTAATCTGTCCCTTTATTGATTCAGAAAAATTTACCGATGTGCAAAATCGAGAAAAAAAAGAAGATCAACAACAAAAGTTTGTGACACTAGCGCTATTTTGGCAATCTCTAGGAGGGATTCCAAAAAGTTTTCCAATTGAACAGCACGATCTTTTTTTTGCTGGAATTAGTCACTTTCCCCATTTGGTTTCTTTTTGTCTGGCATTGGTTTTGTCAAGGTCGGATTTTTCATCAAAGACTCTCTCTACCCATGGAGGAGGATTGAAAGATACCACGAGAATTGCAGGTGCTTCTCCTGATTTATGGTCAGATATTATTTTTGACAATAAGGATCAAGTTTTAAAATTTATTCAGGCATGGTCTGTTAATTGGGGTGAACTATCTGCCGCATTAAAAGATTCAGACAAGGATGGGTTTAAAAAATTGTTACTTGAGGCTTCTAGTTGGCGAAATAATTTTAAAAAATAATAACAAAATATTTAAATGGTAGAAAACAATTTTTTTTCTTTAAATGTACGTAACAATGCCTCAGGAAATTTAAGTCTTCCTGGAAGTAAAAGTATTTCTAACAGAGTCATTTTGTTAGCAGCGCTGGGCAATAATAAAGTTGAAATTATAAATTATCTTCAATCCGAAGATACTGAAGTCATGCTCTCCGTACTAAATATCCTTGGTGTTAGATTT
>NHFB01000042.1 GCA_002170285.1 Betaproteobacteria bacterium TMED100 | reverse complement strand
ATAAAAAGATCAAATGAAGAACACTCTTTTTATGGATGGGATATTGGAGGCGCTCACCTTAAGGTATGTCAGATTAGAAACACGAATGATAAGGATATTATTCGAGCCGTTCAAATAAAATGTAAATTATGGAAAGGCTTGGAAAACTTATCTCGAGCAATTAAAGAAGTGAAAAATAATTGGTCTATTAAAGAAAGTGATTATCATTTTTTTACCATGACCGGAGAAATGGTTGATCTTTTTCCAAGTAGAAGTGATGGAGTTAAAAACATATTAAAGGTTTTAAAAAGTATTTTTGGACAAAAAGTAGAATGTTACTCACAGGATAATACTTTCATAACACTAAGCTCAAAAAATAATTGGCAGAGTATTGCATCCTCTAATTGGCATGTAACAGCAAATTTTGTGTCCTCATACATTAAAGAAGGAGTTCTAGTCGATATTGGAAGCACCACTACAGACTTAATCCCCATTAAAAATAGTGTGCCAATCACAAAAAAAAATACGAGCGATGCAAACAGATTAAGAAATGGCGAATTAGTTTACTTAGGAATAACAAGAACCTTAGTATCTTCAATTAAACCTACCCTAAGATTTAAAAATTATTATTACAATGTAATGCGTGAATCATTTGCTAATACTGCCGATGTTTTCCGAATAACAAATGAACTAGCCACAGAAGATGATTTATACCCAACATGTGACAATATGGAAAAAACCAAGTTAGCAAGTGAACGTCGTTTGGCAAGAGTTATTGGTATGGATAGAGAGAACGCCACATCAAAAGAGTGGAGAGTATTTGCTAATCACATAAAAGCTTTGATCATTAAAGAGTTACATAAAAACATCAAAAAAATCGTAAAAAGATTAGATCTTAATCACCGATCCCCATTAATTGTTACTGGTTCTGGAGCCTTTCTCGCAAAACAACTATGTATGGAAAACAATTATAAATTAGTTATGTTTCATGATTTAGTTAAAAAAGAGTTTGAGTTAAAAGAGTTTCAAATCAAAGCAGTTAATGTGTGCGCGCCTGCTGTTTCTTTGGCCATAATCGCAAGTAAAAAATGATAAGTATAAAAATTGGTGGTAGTCTTTTAGACAATAACAAGCTTTCGTATTTCCTGAAACTAGTTGTTCAACAGAAAAAAAAGTGTGTTCTTATCCCTGGTGGTGGAGTTTTTGCAGACACTGTGAGACAACAACAACAAAAGTTAAAGTTTGATGACCTAACAGCACATAATTTGAGTGTTCTATCTATGTTAAAAGTTGGACACATTTTAAAGTCTAAAATTTCAAAACATTGTGAGATCATCGAAAATATAAGTCAATTATCTCATTCGAAAAAATGTAACGTTTTTATTTGGAACCCTGAACAAGAAATTTACAATGAAAAAAATATACATACAAATTGGGAGATGACTTCAGATACCATAGCCTTAAAAGTTTCAAAAAAAATAAATTCTAATGTTTTAATAATTGTAAAGTCTTGCGAAATTCCGAGTGATAAGACTANCTTACATCCCTTGGTTTTAAATAAAAAAAAAGTGAGAGAATTGTCTAAAATTAAAATTCTTGACAAAGCATTTCCATCTGCNTACGNAGAATGCCAATTCCCAGTTTATGTTATTTCGATCAATCAATCAGAGTTCTTAAAAAAGATACTAAGTAACTTCTAATGATTTTATGATTAATCTTATTTTTTTTTCGGAAAGATCACCTTTCCGGTCGCCAGAACATACCCCTCCTCTATAACCNGCCCAAGAAGGTTGAAGTTGCTTAATAACTTCAGAATTTGATTTGTTAAGTGAACCAGCTATTCCATATGGCAAATTAAAAGAATCTATTTTTTTAAATAATTTGTTAAGTGTATTTAGATCTATAATGTCAAAAAGATTACTGTTCATTTTGTATTTCGTGTCAATCATAATTCCGAATATATTATTGGAAATGCTAGTACTCATCAAAAATTCCACAAAATCAATGTTTAACCCCTTATCAACCATCAGAACAGGAATCAATTGTGATGGTTCAGTTTCTATTTCTTTATTTTTGTTGTTAAAGATGATTTCATTATATGAATCAACTAATTTCAAAACTACTTTCTCCGAAGAGGTTAAACCCCTTGCATCAAAACCAATTTTGATAGCATTTAATCCTAAAAAAAAATAAGAAAAAAAGTTATGGGAATTAAAATCTACGATTTTCTCTATATTATCACCGTAAGTTGCTGTAACTTTCCCAGAAAAATTTACAAATCTTAAGGTAGAAATAATCTCTTTAATTTTACTAATTGGTAATTTTCCTAATGCTCCAGCACTCGGCTCCTTTGCATCAACAAAATCTGCCCCTGATTTTGAGGCCAAATATGCCTCCTCAGGAGATCTAACACTAACTAAAATTGGAACTCTACCCAAGTTTTTACTCACTGACTCATGTCTGTTTTTTTGATTTGATATTTTTTGTCGTATGAAGATCAACAGCCTCTTCTAACCACTCCCAAGCCTCTTTTTCTTTTGGCCCAGCTGTTTTTGAAATTGCAATACTTAGGTATTTCATTTCTTCACGTATCTTGTTTATTGATAATATGTTTAATCTACTGGTCAAAATTGCTCCTTCAATTACTGCAGCTTGTGCTCTATTCAACCCTAAAAATTCACTAACTTGCCAAGTTTTTTCTTCTTTCATAATCAATTGAGGTCGAAGATTATCATCTAGAAAGTTTTCTAAACTTAGGTATGAGTAAGATATCGTGTTTTTGAGTCTAAAACCTATTTTCCCATCAATGGGCTCTAAATCAAATTGTTCTCTTCCAGTAATACAAGCGGCAAAAACTCTGACGTCAGTTATTGCATTTAAAACCGCAATTTTTGTGTTCAGAATATTTTCTAATGTTTGTGAAGGCTTAAATGGCTTTAAGATAATGTCCTTGTTTTTTATTGAAATTCCCATTGGGGCAACATGAGGTTTGTTTTTAGAATCTACCGTCACTATGACCACTTCGTAAATCATTTTTTTTTCCTTTTTTTATCTTTCAATGTGGTTCCAGGTTGACAATGAGTAAGCATATCTTCGCTTAATTTTTCTGCAGAAACTCCCCAATCCAACCCTCGATCTTGAGCATACCTTTTACCTAATCTCCATGCCACTTCAGCACGTGCTAATTCAACTCCCATATAAAATGCATGACTAGCATCATCATTCAATTTTAAATCAGGAAAAAACGCAAAAGGATCCTTTTCAGTGACAAAACCGTCCCTGTTAAATACATGAATGCCTGCATCAGAAATTTGTATTCTAAAATTAGGATCCTTTACATTTTCAGCTATAGTTTTTATTTCTTCTGGTGTATCTAAAAAAGGTTTTTTTCCATGAATAGTTAATAAATCATCGCTAAATCCTTTGGGTAACGATCTTTGTTCACGAGCTGCATACATGACTCTTCTTGCCAAATCGATTTCAGCAACAGCTCTTTTTGCATGTCCACTAACTTGTGTTGTTAAAATTGCTGTTGCTTGCAACTCCGCACAAATCCCAATTAGCAAAGCGTTGATTCCATTCGTATCCGCCTCTGTTAATTCTGAAACATTCCCAACACCCACCAAAATTTTTATTTCAGGAAAAATTTTCCTCAGCCTCTGATATCTGCATATAGAATTAACAAGACCGAAAGGTATAGGGTCTAAAATAGCGTCAGCATAAAAATCTCTTTCAGTTTTTAACAAATATTCAATTGATTTGATTAAAGATTTTTCATCTTCCGGCTCTTTAGGAATCAAAACTGGAGTGGCAGAAACCTCATTCAGAACCCATAAAGTATCGGGAGTTAAGCTTAGTAAAAAATCAGCTCCAGCATTTGACCCTCTAATTAACTCGCTCGGCTCTAATGAATCTACACTGACCTTAAAACCTTTATTTTTCAATTCTTGAACTGTTTCTTCTAGGTGTGGGAACTCAGTCTCGGGTAAACACCCCACATCAATAACATTTGCCCCATCATTTTTAAAATCTGTTGCTTTTGCTAGAATTTCCTTAATACTTAGTTTTGAGGCATCAACTATTTCTGCAAAAATTTCAATATCGTAACCAGAAATGTCCATTCGAGTGCTCTTTTTATTAAAAAATTGTGGTAAGTCTTTAAGTTCCTCTGGTCCACGCTCTATTTTAATACCAAGATCATTAGAAAGTTTTTGTAAATCACCTCTGCAACGTCCAGGAACCAATATACGATCATATTCTTTAAGAGGACCTTTAAGCCGTCTGCGAATCATTTCTGCTGTCATTAAACCTGCAACCTGAAGACCTATTTCTTTAATTTCCCAAGAAAAATTTGTAGACCTAAGATCAACAAGAACTTTTTCCAATGCCTTTAAAGCTAAGCGGCCAGTTAGGAAGAGGATTTTTTCCAAGTTGACCCTAAATATTCAAGACGATTACTCANCGCAGCCTCTAAGTCCTCCAGTGACTCTACAACTAAAGTATGAGGAAGACCTTTTAATTTTTCGACATTATCAATTTCTAATTTTCTTGGCTTAAGTTCTACCCACTCTTTAGGNGCCCTAGTTATTACCACTGGTGCAGTGTCACAAGCGAAAATAATGCTCAAAATGCCAAGTTTGCCTGCTTGAGCAAACATATTAGTTGGTAGAGTATCAGATATGCCTAGGGCACATTTCGCGACTGTATTGCTAGTTGCAGGAGAAATTACAACAGTGTGATAAACATTATCGTATAACATTCCGACAGGTACAGAGCTAGCTGTTTTATCTCTAAGTGTTCTGAATTTTTTTTTCAGAGATAAAATGTCAAATCCATAAATTGGTAATACTTCCTCAGCAGCAGCAGATAAAAATAAATCAATATCTGATAAGCGTGAACATATTTCAAGAGATTCAATAAGAAAGTGACCAGATCCAGTTAAAGCCCATGCAATTCGGGATCTAGAATCAGTTTTTCCTGCGGTACCACCCGTAGGCTTGGCTACTTGCAACCATTTTATATTTTCTTTTTTTTTGCTCACCATACTTATAAAAATGACTTTATTAATTTATAATTCACAAACTTTACTAATCTTGCTAATAGAATGAAAACTAAAGAAAAATTACTTCACAATCGTTATCTAACAGGATTCGGTTCCTATTATGACTCATTAGATATTGTTTATATCAAAAATCTAAAAGGAAAAACAATTATTGGTATTTGTGACGACGAACTTTTTGAACCTCAGGAAATTATCCTTGATATATCAATAGGAGTCCCAAGCATCAAAGCCTGTAACTCGGACAACATNATTCACACAATTGATTATGATCAGGTTAGAGATTCTGTTTTAAAGTTCATGAAAAATCACAATTACAAACTTCTAGAGTCCTTTGCAGAGGCAGTAGCAAATTTAATTTTAGAAAAGTTTGGTGCTTATTTGGTNAGAATAAATCTTTCAAAACCGAAAAAGTACAATGATGTTGACGCTGTAGGAATAATGATTGAAAGGAGCATAGAGTCAAAAAACCACCCCAATTATTTTAATCAAACTCAACATATTTTAAAAAAAATTGGTGCTGGTCATGTACCTAAAAAATAAAAAAACCGGATCGCTTGCTAAATGACCCGGTTTTTTTAGAGTAAATTGACTTAGGATGCTGCAAATGGATGGGCTGCGGAACCTTTTCCAGACACAACCTCAGCAGCCGAAGGTTGTCCGCTAACTGCTCTTTGNATAGCTTCTCTAGTGGCCTGATAGTTGTAATCTTGTATTTTTTGATCGTCAGCAGCTTCCCAATGAATAAAAACACCAACACTGACGAAAACATCATCTGCTTCACTAGCTGGAATCGTACCATCTTCAACGCTGTCTGCAACTGCCATCGCTACTGCTCTCTGTGCAGGACCAAACATTTGTACAGCCTGTTTGGCNCCTTTGATAGTTACCTTATTAAACATTACAGTCGCAGGTTTGCAAAGCAAGTTGGGAGCAACTACAGCTAATAAACTAGTAAATCCGTCTTTGTTATTTACAAGAGCATTAGCAAAAGCTGATTCTGCNGTGCTACCTCTTGGTCCCATGATCAAATCAATGTGTGCAACTTCGTTTCCGTCTCCAACAAGAGACTCACCAACCATCAAACGGTCTATCTTTGCCATTTTTATTCTCCATATGTTTTAAAGTGTTATNGAACAATNAAATTTAATGCATACCATACAGTATTGCAACAAAAAGCCATTATTGTGAATACTTTTTTTTATTTTTAAAAGTATTTCAAATTTGGCATCAGAACATAAGCCAAAAATAATGTACAAACTGTCAAATCTGCACTGGTACCAGGATTAATATTTCTTTTTTTTAAAGAATAATCCCAATATAACAACTGTTTTTCCGAAGGCAATACAATATTAAAGCTTTTTAATTTTGAATCTATTTGGTCAGAATTTCTCTCTAACAACAAGCTAAATGCTTCATTTTTAATTGTTTGAGCTGACTTTATTCCATACTTTCTTACAATATGAGTATCTTGATGCTCAACAAGCCAACTAAAATAAATTTTTTGTACAAATTTATCTAAATTGTTTTTGCAATCCACCTTTTCTAAGATTTTTTTTGATTGGCTGACGCTACTATTAGTTGCCTTTAATATCCTTTGATCAAAAATGTCCTTAAAAAATACACAATACTGTTTTGCAATGAAATCCTTTTGAGCACCTGCTCCCATGGCATTCAATAAAGATATTTCTGGGTCGATTCTAACGTCAGCAATATCACTTACGCCCAAACCTCCTGGATTTGCTTTTTTTATCGCTCTAAAAACCGCACTCGTGTCATTAACAGTGGTATTTAGGAGGATTTTTTTTATGTATTTCTGAAGATTGTCAAAAATGTTTTGCCTATAAATTTCATGTTCAGAGAAATCTTTTGTAATCAAAATTAATGCTTCTATAATAGGGGCACACAATAACACTATTCCTAAATTCGTATTGCATTTAGCTATTTCAAAACTTGCATCAATAGAATATTCAATTTTTTCTCCTATTGATTTGTCTCTATTAAAAATAATAGGAGTAACCACTTTTAGACTGTTTATGAACTGCATCGCATGCATTCCGTGTCCAGGACTTTGAAACGATACATTTCCTGGCTTTAAAACCCTTACATCCAAAGAACATGCCTTATAAAAAGCTTCCTCACAGTGAATTAAAAATTTGTTAGTTTTAGGCATTCAATATCCACCGGTTTGTTTCTCTAAAAGCAAATCAACCATTTTCATAGTGACATTAAAGTCATTGACACTTTGTATACCTCGCCAAGCCGGTACTCCGTTCACCTCAATAACCTTAAACCCCTCAACAACAGATGAGTCTTGAATCAAATCAACACCAGCAATATTAAGTCCTAAAACCCGTGTAGCATCCTCAGCAAGTTTTTTTAAATTTAAAGTTAAATTGCATTTTTCACACTTTGCTCCTAGCGATTTATTATGAATCCATGTTTTTCCAATTCTTTTCATTGCAGCAATGGCAGTTTTTTTTACAACGAAAACCCTGTAGTCATGAGAAATAAGATTTTTTTTCACTTGTACAAATTGCTGTAAATAAAAAACTCCTCCTTTCGGATTAGTTTTTAACAAATTGTAAGACTCAAGGTTCTTTTCACTCTCAATTAAGTTTAATCCTTGCCCCTGTGAACCAAAAAGAGGCTTTACAACTATTTTGTTTCCAGACCTTATTCTATTTATAATTATTTTTTTTGCTCTGTCAAAAGACTCTGTTACCCAAAACTGAGGTGTTGGAATTCCATTTTTTTGTAGTAAAAAACTTGTCATGCCTTTATCAATACTCTTTTCAATTGCTAAAGCACTATTTACTACGTTTACCCCTTGGGCCGATAACAAATGCAAAATGGCCAAACGTTTTGTGATTTGCTCCAAACTACCTCCTGCAATTCCTCTGACAATAGCCAGTTGGGGAAGATGATCACCAAAACCTGGAATTACGATTGTAGAAGTATTATTTTTAAATTCTAAAAAACAATCGGCCAAATCAACACATTTAGTCTTAATTGCTCTGTTGCGAAATTCCTTTTGAAGAGCACGAGTATGCCAGCCTTTTTCATCAGAAAAGATTACAACTCTAATTTGCATTTAATTTTGAATTACTACATCCATTGCCGGAGCAATAAATCTAAATTTAAGTTCCCTGCATGCCATGTTTTTCCAGACTCTAAATTGCTAACCCAAACATTAGCCGGGGCAAACAAATGTGGATCAATTTTATAAAAATCATAGTCAACATTTTTAAAAATAGTTTCAAAGGATTCACCATAATCATTGGAATTAGTTGAAGGAAGCTCATTGGTTAATTTCTCAGCATTTTCATCTTTCCCTGTTACCCACAAATGTACTGTTCCTCCATACAAAATAGCATCATTAGTTCTTCCCATAGCTGTTATGAAATTTTTACCAGGACTTGGCAAAGGAGCAGAGGCAATTCCCTCAACTACATTATTTAAATCAAAACCCAATGTATGAGCTTTGTGTAAAGCAACTTCTAAAACCCTACTTACTACTTGAGTCGTGCCTGATAAACTTTGTGTTGGAGTAAGGATGATAGTTAAATTTTTTGGAGAAAGATTACAGTCTTTCAAGATTTTTTCAGTAATGCATCGAGGTGGTGGATTGTCAACCTCCATTACCAAGACTCCTGTGGTATTTTTATCAAAATAATTTATTTCTTTAAAAATTTCCTCACGACAAGCCAGAGATCTAGCAGGTCCTGAACCTAAACAGAAAAAGGGTTTATTACCAGTTTGCTCTTTAGTAGCGGATAAACTCCAACCAGCGTATTGACTAGCTAAACACGCCAAAACAGGCAAGGCACTAGTAACATTTAACCACGTGGGCCAAGGCTTGCTAAAGTCAGTCAAATGATCGATAGATCCCAAGCCTCCCATACAGATTTTTGCGATTTTTAGACCTGCAGTAACACTTCCCTTGGAAGTTATTCCAGCATCTATAATTCTGACTCCAACATCATCATAAAAAACTCTCAATCCAAACTCATAGGATTGGTCCACTAATGATTCAACTAACTTCTGGCTTAAGTTATTTACACTAATTTTATTCGAAGTTGGCATCAATTCACCTTAATTTAAAGTTTTTGTAGTTTTCTGGATTAAGTCGGCAATGGTCAAACTTGCATTAGAAAGTAAAGATTTGACCTGCGTAATATTACTAGACATAACCATAATTGAGCATATCGGATCGCCTATTTTAAAATTTTTAACATTTGGAATGTCTCTACAAAAAGGTAGAGACTCTAACTGACGTAAGCAATCCAAATTTAATAAAATATTACTATCAGAGTAAATAATTTTAGTACCAATGATTTTATAATCAAAAATATTATTCTCAAAAAATTTAATTTTTTTTTCGGATACTTTCTTTTTTTTGACATTAATAAAAGCATTACAATGCATTTCTAGAATAGATTTATTCAGTAATTTTTCAAAAATCTCCATGGCGCCAGTTGGTCTAGGGTTAAGCTCTATAACAAAAACCTCTTCTTCCGTTAAAATAAAATCGAGTCCATTAAGACCCATTAAATTAAACTCTTCAACAATTTTTTTTATAATTTTTAAAATACTATTTTCTACTTCAATAGATAACTTTACAGGACCTATTAACCCTTGATAAAAGTATGGTGAATTATATTTTTTCTCATAAATATTTTCGCAATAGCCAAAAATAATTATTCTTTCATGTTCAACTAAAAAAAATACACTCAGGGGCTTGCCTTTGATTTCTTTTTGGAAATAGTTGCCATCAGATATGAGTTTCGAAACATTATTTCTAACTATTCCTAAACCGCCAGCAGTATCAAAATCTTTTCTTAACCATCCATCTGAAGATGCAACATCGAATTTATCAACAAAAGTTTCAGGATGCTTGATGTTTAATCTTTCTAAAGCTTCAAAAAAGCTAAGAGGTCTTCTAATTCTTTGAATTTTATCTTCAGATAATCCATAGTGAACTAAACATTTTTCTGCCTCAGTAATTAAATTGTATTTTCCTTCAAATCCACTTGCATGTGTCCATGCTGAAGGAGAAAATTCTCTAACTACCTCTTTAAAAACTTTTAAGAATTTTTGCTCATCAATTTCATAATTTGCGTTACCTATGTTTTTCCATCCACAGACTTTATCTCGTATGTCTCTGTCGCCAAAAACATCCATTGCAAAAACATCATGAGAATTATGTATCGACTGAACCAGCATTCTTGTTGATAACCCCACAACCAAAATCATTTTATTCACGAATCATTTAATTTTTCTACTGATGCTCCAACATTTGAAGCCTCACAAATAACAGTATGCATTGAACTATTAATTAGTCTCTCTTTTTTTGCATCATTTAAGGCTTTTATAAGAAGTTCATGGCTTTCAAAAATAGCAAAACCTGTTGGTCCCCATGAAGACTGTCCATAAGCAATGTTGTAATTCTTAGTTAACCAACCCACTAAGGTTTCAACTTCTTTACTCAAAAAATTTGATCCGCCCTGAACCGGAGAAAAATAATTCCCCATTATCCTTTGAATTTCATTAAGGCCCGAAGCAAAAGAGTTAAAATCTTTTTCCACAACAGCAGGTAAAATTCTGAGTAAAGTTTCGTGGCATAGATGCGATGATATTTTTTTCTCAAATTTGGGGAGTCTTTTTATCGCTTCTTTTTCATCATTGCCGTGCAACCCTGTTTTGGAATTATCTAACATTAATAAAATCTTCCAACTGTCAGGGAATTTTTTTTGGATTAACAAAGGTGGTGGTAAAGCATAATTGCTTTTTCCTCCATCTATCATAAACCCCCCAGATTGAAACGCTGCTATACCTATTCCAGATCTACTACCCCTTCCAACTATCACAGATAATTCATTAATATTAAAAGGGTAGCAATAATGAATGCAAAAAGACTTTGCTATAGATAATCCAAGTTGAGTACCGGTTCCAAAACCACAATGACGAGGTGGAACGGATATTAGTTCAACAACGAGGCCCCTACTGGATTGGAAATGATTTTGAAGTTTAATAATCAAACTTAAAATAGTTTTTTTAATTTCAGAATTACAAACATCTCCAAACACCTCTATTGAGCTTGAAGCATTTGTCAACAATTTGGTATCAAAATTAGAAATTGATAACCCTAGACTTGAGTAACGCCTTCCAAGACTAGCATTAGGATCTAAAAACCCAAAATGCAAACGAGATGGAGAACTAATTAATAATTTGTAATTTTTGATCAGAAACCCTAGACAAATTTTTAGATATTACAATAGTAAAATAAAATATCTAAATCGTCTGAAATATTATTCCTGATCCTCATCCTCGTCTTGGGGAGGCAACTTGAGACCGTAAAGAGCGGCTTGCATTTCAAGGGATGAGTCCCCGGCAATTTCTAATTGCCTACCAAGTTCTGCATCTATTGTGGCAGAATCAGATGTTCCTAGCCACTGAGCTCTGTTGTTTCTAATAGAGACAAGTTTTGCAATATTGCAGTATTTTGAATTGTTTTTAACCCAATTTTCTGCTTTTTTCATACGCTTGATTGGATCTGAAGTGTTTAGTGCCAAATACCTAAAATCTGCTACAAGGCACTTGTCCATTCCAGAATCCGAATCTTCGTCCGGGTAAAATGTTGAGTTCTGAACTGGACGAATAGGCTTACCAAAATTGTTTTGTTCTTGCTCATCTTCCTCAATACCCTCAACTTCTTGAGAGATTACTGACTGTGAAGAAAGCAAATTGACCATAAAAAAGATGATCAAATNAAGACAATTTTTATACATAACAGAAAGATTGGTTATAGTTAAAACCTAAAAGCTTTGTTTTAGTTGGTTTTTGGAGTTTTCAACTGTTTGGTTCTAATACAATGTTAATTTGATTATCGTAGCTCCAGTATGCGCCAGTCAGTATATCTACGACACCTGGTATCAAACCTAAGTATGAAGTTGTTGTAGATTTAGAGTTAGCTACAATATTATCCCAGCCTAGCTCATTGGATANAGTATTAACAACACCAGTGCCACCTGCAACCGCTCCGATTGCACCCAATCCCGAGGGGTTNCTTACTAGTTTTAACATTCTAGGTTTATACCCTCTTGCAGAGCATACCAAGGTCAATTCTTTGCTTGATCTCTGAGTATAAATAACAGGATTTGAATGCGTAAGAGCACCCAACTCACGGTTATCACGATAAGCCCTACAAACAGTAGAAGATGGCTCAAGTGTGACAGAAACAGGCTGTGAAGTCCCTTCGAAAACAGTTGCACAACCGGATAGCAACATAGCAATACCACCAAAAAAGAACCATATTGATCTAAATTTTGAAAAAAATTCTTTAGCACGAAAATACCCTAGTCCAAGAAGTAGCGTGATAGCGCCAATGAAAATAATCCAAACAGTTTTACACTTCAAAAAAATAGTTTTCATGTATAGATTCCTAATCTCAGTTCTGATTGCTGTTTGTACCCGGGAGAAAACCCACGTATGCTTAATTTACTTTTATTAAATCGGATGAAATCAATGTATCTTTAGTCTTCTATAAAAAAAACATAGATTGAATTCACTTAATTTTTAGTCTANACTTTGGTATGAAAAATTAGGNAAACTATACAANTTAATGAAATCTTCAAGAATTTTNACATTTCTATTAATAATATTNTTTATTACNGCATCAATTGAAATTTTTTTGTTTCTTACAGGCTCTAAACTTCTCAAGAACGAGATATTAATNAGTCCGGGTGAGCCCTATCCTGAGCAAGAAATAGTGGAGATTTTTGGTGAATATCATGCAAAAGAAAGCAAATCACTCATTTGTGAGTACTTTAACGGCAGAAAAATTATCTACAGAGAATTTAAATATTCAGCAACAAATATAAATGGACTTGACACTTGTCCAACTTATTTAAGACCTAGACAATAATTGTATATTTACAATAATGGAGCATAATTAAGCTGTTTCGTCAAAAAGCATACCTCTAAGCGATTTGACTCCTTCGGATACCCTCATCGCCGCTTCAGGTGGAATTTGACGAATAACATCACCACTNTCTGGNTTTACGACTGATATTACATCCTTGTCGAACTGTCTATCAACTGAAAACCTAACTGATCGATTTAATTCCTCCATTCTTTGGTTTAATGTTTGAACAGACTTTTGAAGACGCTCTTCATATCTTTCTGAATCAAAAATTTTCTTTTGTACTGATTCATCAAGTAATTTTCTTTGACCTTTTTCATCATCATCAGAATTCTTGAGAGCTCTAGCTTCAGAAAAATTAGCTGGAGAATCATCTAATTTTTTTAATCTTTCTTCAAGTGGATCACTCCCAAAACTTACACTTTTATTGATAGTTTGAAGATCACCTTTACTTAANTCCAATGCTCTATTTACAGAGACTCTACCAGAATCATTAACTGGTTTTTTCTCTANAGGTTCAACATTAGATGAGCCAACATCTCTCGATAGTCCGGAAAGAGCTTCAACTGCCATAAAAATGTCTCCAAATATTAAATCATGGTAACAGAATTAACAATTTTTAAAAAACTTTTAAAATTACAACACAAAATTATATTTGTTGAAGATAATCACCTAAACCTCAAATTATTAACANTAAGCTGGTCAACAGAGGTGCAACCCATTAGTTTCATATCACGTTCTAACTCTTGCTTGAGTAATTCAAGTGCTCTTTCCACACCAATTTGACCTGCAGCAGCAAGTGCATATAAATATAATCTGCCCCCAGAGCAAGCTTTAGCTCCCAAAGATAGAGCTTTAAGAACATGGGAGCCTCTTTGTATTCCACCGTCACAAATGATGTCTATACGATCGCCTACTGCATCAACAATCTCCTGCAATTGATCAAAAGGAGCTCGGGAACCATCTAACTGTCTTCCACCATGATTAGAAACAATCAAACCAGAGCAACCAATATCAATAGCTTTTTTTGCATCTTCAACACTCATTATTCCCTTTAGAGCGAAATGGCCATCCCATCTTTTACATAAATTCTCTGCGTCTTTCCAGCTCATTGACTGATCAAGCATATTAGAAAAATAATCTCCTATTGAGCTAACGGCGCTGGTGCCCTCTGCAACATAGTCCTGTAAATGAGGCAGTTCAAATTTTGGTTTGGTTAGATAATTTATTCCCCAGCTTGGTTTGAGTGCAAAACTTAACATCCCTTTTAATGTCAATTGTGGTGGAATTTTAAAACCGGTCCTTAAGTCCCTTTCTCTATTTCCACCAGTGATAGTGTCAACTGTAAGCGCCATTACATCAAAATTGGCTTGTTTTGCTCGGTCAATCATACTTTCATTAAGCTTTCTATCTTTATGAAAATAAAATTGAAACATTTTTGGAGAGTTGGTGATTTGAGCCACCTCCTCAACACTAACTGTAGCTAGTGAAGAAACACCAAACATTGTTCCATATTTGTCAGCTGCTTTTGCAACAGCAGATTCGCCTTCATAATGAAAAAGCCTTTGAACTGCTGTAGGAGAGCAATATACTGGCAAATCTATTTTTTTGCCAAATATGGTTGTAGATAGATCTACATTTTCCACTCCACGTAACACATTAGGAATTAGATCAACATTGTTGAATGCTTCAGTGTTCCGTTTATACGTTAATTCATCGTCAGCTCCACCATCAATATAATTAAAAATTGGAGAGGGAAGTTTTTGATGGGCAAGTTTTCTAAAATCGTGGAAGTTAAAACAGTTTGATAAATTCATTAGACTCTCTTAAATTTTTCTTAAAAAAACAGTGGTCGTTATTAGAGAAAACTAGTTTTTTTATGATTTACATTTTGTTTCAAATTACTTTGACACTAAATTTTGTTGAAAAAATTATCAACCTCAAATCATTTATTCATTTTTTGAAACCTTTTTTAAGGCTAAATTCTACACTACAGAGCAAGAAATTTAATACATAAACGATTAGCGTTGTAAGTATTTCAAAAATTAAATTAAAAACAATTTTTATATGAAAGCTAAAAATTTGTTTCTCATAATATAACTATGGCGGAGACGGTGGGATTCGAACCCACGGTGCGCTTTTGGCGCACACTCCCTTAGCAGGGGAGCACTTTCGGCCTCTCAGTCACGTCTCCTAATTGTTAATTATAAATGCTTAATTCTATCCATATTTAAAAAAACTGTTTATTTTGTAAGGTAATAATAAGTTATTTTTTTTCTAACCCAAAAGCATCGTGTAGTGATCTAACTGCCAATTCCATATATTTATCATCTATTACAACCGAGATTTTAATCTCGCTTGTAGATATCATTTTGATATTAATACCTTCATTTGATAAAACTTCAAACATTTGGCTTGCTACACCAACATGAGATCTCATTCCTATTCCCACCACAGAAACCTTACAAATTTGATTATCACTGGAAATATCTAAAGCATTTATTTCTGATTTAACTTTGGTTTCAATGACTCTAGTTGCCTCATCAAGGTCAACTCTATTCACAGTAAAAGAAAAATCGGTAGAGCCATCATTACTTGAATTCTGAATGATCATATCCACATCTATGTTGGCTTTGGCTATGGGACCTAAAATTCTGAATGCCACACCTGGTGTATCGGGGACCCCGGTAATAGTAATTTTTGCTTCATCTCTATTAAAAGCAATCCCAGAAATTACTGCGTTTTCCATTTTTTTATCTTCCTCGTGAGTTATCAATGTTCCTGAAATTGATTCTTTTTCTATGGGGATGTCATAGTTTGTCAAACTAGACAAAACTCTTGTTCTGACCTTAAATTTTCCAGCAAACTCAACAGATCTTATCTGCAGAATCTTAGAGCCTAAACTTGCCATTTCAAGCATTTCTTCAAAAGTTATTTTAGCTAATCTATTTGCCTCTGGAACAATTCTTGGATCGGTAGTGTAAACACCATCAACATCAGTAAAAATGAGGCATTCCTGAGCATTTAAGGCTGCTGCCAGGGCTACTGCTGATGTATCTGAACCTCCTCTACCAAGGGTAGTTATTGATCCGCAATTATTGACACCCTGAAAACCTGTAACGACTACCACCTTATTATTATTGATCTCTGTCATGATCATTTCAGTATCAATAGAATTAATTCGAGCTTTACTATGAGCAGAATTTGTTTTGATAGCAACTTGCCAACCTGTGAAGCTCACAGAAGGAACCCCAATTTCATTTAAAGCAACTGCCAACAACCCAGCTGCTACCTGTTCACCCGAGGACACAACTTGGTCTATTTCTCTTGACCATTTGTTATTATTTTTTGAAATACCACTAATTAAACCCAATAATTTATTTGTTTCTCCTGACATGGCTGATGTGACAACAACCAATGCATAATTATTACTGCGCCACTTTTTTATTCGTTGAGCTACACTTAAAATTCTTTCAATTGATCCTACGGACGTACCACCATATTTTTGAATTACTAATTTCATACTATTTAATTTTTAGAGTTAATTCATTAAGTTTACTAATTATTTTGTATCCATTACTCCCGTTCACCTCCATTAGACTACCTGTTTTTTTTGAGGAAGTTTTTAGCTGACGAATAAACTCTAGTAGTCTTTTAGTTGGTGGTGCAGAACATCCCATTTTATTAAGCCAGGCTCTTAAAACTCTTGAAATCAACAAGTCATCCAATTTAAGTAATTCAGACTTAGATAGATTTTTTACAGTTAGATGCGTCGGGGACTCGTTTTCTAACTCACAGTTTTTTAACGCTGAATTTGTAATTTTCTCCAATAATAGTCTTGCTGATTGCAAGTGTTTTACACTTCTGACCATCGCTGATGTTGTGCCACTCCTAGTCATCTTAAGTAATGGAATAACTTTATGACGAATTAGATTTCTATCATAATCAAGATCACTATTCATAGGATCATCGATCCATATCAAATTGTTAGTTTCAGCATANTTTGATATTTCTGACCTTGAAGTTTCCAATAATGGTCGCCAGACTTTTAAAACACTATCTTGAAAGATTTTGTAATCCAAAGTTAACATCCCAGTCAAGCCTTCCAAACCAGCTCCTCTCATCCATTGAAGAAAAACAGTTTCGATTTGGTCATCTAAATGATGACCTAATGCTAAAACATCAGTCTTACATTTAAGTAAATTTTTAAATGCATTTAATCTCTCTTTTCTAGCAGCNGCTTCTAAACCGAGTTTTTTTATATGCTCATTATCAATCGACACATTNATGACTTTTAATTCAATACCCAAATTTTGACATGTTTTTTTACATAGAAGCTCAAATTTTTTTGATAAAGTTTGTACATTATGGTTGATATGAACTGCCTTAACTTGAGTTCCATACCACGTTGAATTTTTTTTTGAATTCAGGATTTCATTATTAATTAGATGGAGAAGAGAAACTGAATCCACACCACCGGACAAACCAACATGAATTTTAGAACCAGGTTCAGGCGGCCTCTTTAAATTTTCCAAAACCACGGATTTTTTCCTGTCTTTTAGAAACCAGCTCTTCTGTATTGAGCATTTTTAGAGAATTAAGACTATTTGTGATAGCTATTTTTAGATTATCAAACGCAAGAGAATAATTTCTGTGGGCTCCACCCAAAGGTTCTTCAACAATTGAATCAATTAAGCCCAATTCACTCAATCGACTTGCAGTTATTCCCAAAATTTCGGCAGCATCACGTGCTTTATCTGCATCCTTCCACAAAATGGAAGCACAACCCTCAGGAGAAATGACAGAGTAAATCGCATAATTAAACATCAACAGACGATCAGAAACTGAAATTGCTAGAGCACCTCCGGACCCCCCCTCTCCAATAATAGTAGAAATAATCGGAATCTTTAGACTTGACATCAAAAAAAGATTTTTACCAATAGCTTCAGACTGTCCTCTCTCCTCTGCGCCTATTCCAGGATAGGCGCCAGGTGTATCAACAAATGTTAAAAGTGGAAGAGAGAATTTCTCAGCTAATTTCATGAGTCTTGCAGCTTTTCTATAACCCTCAGGCCTTGGCATACCAAAATTTCTATGAGTTCGTTCTTTTAAATCTCTACCCTTTTGATGACCGATTACCATAACAGGTTGATCATCAAATTTGGCCAGGCCTCCAACAATAGCAGGATCATCTGCGAAAGATCTGTCCCCATGCAATTCAACAAAATTTGTAAATAATGATGAAATTACATCTAGTGTGTAAGGCCTTTGAGGATGTCTTGCTAATTGAGAGATTTTCCAGGGATCAAGTTTTTTATAAATGCTCTTCAACAACGCATCACTTTTTTTTGTAAGGCGATTAAGCTCCTCACTTATATCCAAGGCAGAATCATTTTGCACAAGACGCAATTCTTCAATACGTTCGTTGAGCTCAGCTAGAGGTTGTTCAAAATCTAAAAAAGTTAGCTTCATAATCATATTTTTTAACGAAATTTTTAATAGTCAGGATCTTCTCCACTTTGTTCCAGCAACTCCATCCTCTAGCATGATACCTTGAGAACGTAAAATATTTCTTATTTCATCAGCTTTATCAAAATCTTTATTATTTTTTGCAATAAGTCTTTGGGTAATAAATTTATTTATATCATCCTCAGATATTTTTAAATTTGAATCAACACCACGACTTCTATCCTGCTCGATAGATTTTGAAAAAAAACCCAAGATTAAACCTAAACCTCTAAAAATAGATATTTGGTTGTTTTTTTTGGATTTAATTTGATCCTTAATTTCAGAAGAGAAACTAAACAAAATGCTAATAGCTTTTGGAGTATTGAAATCGTCCTCAATTGCATTTCTGAATTCGCGAGCAAAAGAATTATCCGAATTCATTGCGAGATTAATATATTCTTTTTGTTCATCTTCTGATAAATCGTTATTTTCCCCCGCTGATTCCAAAATATGGTGCAAATTTTTTAGAGAATTTTTTGCATCTCTTACTTGATCTAAAGAAAAATTTATAGGGCTTCTATAATGACCTTTTAACAAAAAATAACGAACAGTTTCAGGATCATTTTCACGTAAAATTTCTCTGATAGTAGAAAAATTTCCAAGTGATTTAGACATTTTTTCCTTCTCGACAGTCACAAAGCCAACATGCATCCAAGTTTTAACCAAATGCTCACCATCTTTGCATCCGTAAGCTCCCTCCGATTGTGCAATCTCATTTTCATGATGTGGAAATTGCAAATCTATGCCGCCTCCATGAATATCGAACCGTGGACCTAATAATTCACTGCTCATGGCTG
Organism: Betaproteobacteria bacterium TMED100; assembly: GCA_002170285.1. Taxonomy (GTDB): domain Bacteria; phylum Pseudomonadota; class Gammaproteobacteria; order Burkholderiales; family Burkholderiaceae_A; genus UBA7377. The sequence continues at coordinate 19,096 of NHFB01000042.1, read as the reverse complement.
AACACTCAATGTGCCATCCAGGTCTGCCATAGCCGTATGGCGAGTTCCATGAAGCTTCCTGTGGTTCACCTACTTTACTTTTTTTCCACAAAACAAAATCTAGAGGATCTTTTTTGGCGTGACCAACTGAAACTCTTTCTCCTACCCTAAGTTCATCAATGGATTTTCCTGACAATTTTCCATATGATTTCATCTTGCGAACGGAAAAATTTACATCTCCATCTGACTCATAAGCTAAACCCAATGCTTCCAGTTTCTTTATTAAACTTAACATTTGAGGAACGTACTCAGTAGCTCGCGGTTCATGCGTTGGGGCTATCACTCCAAGTGACTGAGCATCTTTTCTCATTTCATCTATGAATTTTTCAGTAAGCGCCCGGATTGAGGTTTTTTCCTCAAGCGAGCGCGCTATAATTTTGTCATCAATATCAGTTATATTTCTGACATAATTTACCTCATAGCCTGAAGCTTCAAACCAACGGCGCACTACATCAAAAACAACCATCACCCTAGCATGTCCCAGATGACAATAATCGTAAACAGTCATCCCACACACATATATACTAACTTTACCGTTAATCAAAGGAATGAAATCTTGTTTTTCTCTTCCCAAACTATTAAAAATCTTCAAAATCCCACCATGCTATCTTTTAAATAAAGGTTAATAATAAGTTATGTTGAATTATCTTTCACTAAACAAAAATTTTGTCAGGCTTGTTTCAATATTTGTTATGTCTGGTTTCTTCAACTTTTGTTGGTCTCAGGTGCAAACTACCAAACCAAACAATCAAGTATCTGATTTTTCAAAAGAAATTAAAAATACTAGGGAACTAATTGGTTTGGGGCGTTTAAATGAAGCGCAACAAATTATTTCATCGCAATTAGGGGAAAAACCTCGAGATGCTCAATGGAGATATCTAGATGCTGTGCTTGATGCCGAATTTGCTATTATTGATCAAAATGAAGGAGTAAAAAGTTTTTCTTCAATAAAATTAAAATTAGATAGAGCAATTGAAAAGTTTGAAAGATTTACAGAAGAGTTCCCAGAGCTTTCAGAACCATTCAATAATCTTTCTGTACTTTACTTAAGGAGAGGTCAAGCTGATCGTTCCAGAGAATCCTTAGAAAGAGCAATTATTAACAACCCAAATTATGAACTAGCTTACGAAAATCTTGGTGATTTATACGTATATCTTGCAAATATAACCTACAACAAAGGTTTATCCAAATTACCAAAATCCTCTAGGTTGAGCAAAAAACTGGATCATCTAAACCAGATGCCCTTTCTAGCAAAACCCAACATTATTAGAGAACTTAAGCAAAAATAGGAGTTAAATTAAATGAAAGTAAACTTTGAGACAAATTTAGGAAATATTACTATCGAACTTGACAAGAAAAAGGCACCTAAGACTGTTAATAATTTTGTTAAATACATTCAAGAAGGTCACTACGATAAAACAATTTTTCATCGTGTTATTAATGGATTTATGATTCAGGGAGGGGGATTTGAAAAAAACATGAAAGAAAAGGCTACAACTGCACCAATTGAAAATGAAGCTGACAACGGTCTAAAAAATAAAGCCTATACACTGGCAATGGCAAGGACTAGTGATCCACACTCGGCTTCAGCTCAATTTTTTATTAATTTAGTAGATAATGATTTTTTGGATCATAGCTCAAAAACTATGAGTGGATGGGGATATGCTGTTTTTGGTAAAGTGATTAAAGGGATGGAGGTAGTAGACAAAATTTCTGAGGTCGCAACTGCAACCAAAGGTTTTCATGATGATGTTCCGGTGAAGCCCATTACAATCAAAAAAGCAACCATCTTAAAATAATAATGATTATCTCTAAAATAAAAGCTGAAAATGTTTTAATTTGCTCAGATTTACACCTTTGTCCTGAAAATCTACCAATTACAAATTTTTTTTGTGAATGGATTTTAAGTAAATGTGATAAGAAATATCCTCGTTACAGGCCTGATTGGTTACTTATTCTTGGTGATTTGTTTGATCATTGGATAGGAGATGACCTGATTAACTCAGATAGGAAAGGTGCTTTTGAAATCATAATAAACAAGCTGGATAAATGTTTTTTAACTCTCAAATCTCTAAATATATCGGTTGGAATAATGCATGGTAATAGAGATTTCTTAATGGGTGAGAAACTGCTTAAACACATACACGCTNAACAATTAGACAATTTAGTCAAGCTAAAATCATCANAAAATGNAAATGACATTTTATTAGTGCACGGCGATGAACTGTGTACAGATGATACTAAACATCAAATTTTTAGAGAATTAGTCAAAACAAGTCACTGGCAGGAACAATTTAAGTCTAAACCAATTATTGAAAGACAAAAAATTGCTAATTCTCTTAGAGGTCAAAGCGAGACAGAAAAAGCGNCAAAAACTATGGAAATTATGGATGTTAATCCAGAATCAGCNGATTTTTTCTTAAAAAAAAATAATGCAAGCGCTTTGATTCATGGACATACTCACCTACCAGGGAAAAATATTTTGCCATCCGGAAAATACAGATGGGTAATTCCCAACTGGACTGTTAGTGATTGTGGAAAAGTTAATGGAGGAGCAATAGAGGTAAAACAAAATAAAATTAGACAGATTTTGACTTAGTTACTATTTTGTTTTTGAGATTTTTTATTTCCTCTTCTTGTTCTNTTAAAACCTTATTTATAAGTTCTAATTTTTCATCCACAGGATCTTTCATCGCACCAGACACGCCATAAGCATGAAAATTAGCATCATCTGAAGTATTTCCTGTTGTATGTTCTTTTCCAATGATTCTTGCAGGAATACCGACAACAGTTGTGTTGGGCAAAACAGCCTCAACAACCACAGCATTGGAGCCAATTTTTGCACCTGAACCGACTGTAAACGGACCCAATACTTTNGCACCGGCACCTATTACAACTCCATNTTCAATAGTAGGATGCCTTTTTTCACCCTTTTGCAACGAGGTGCCTCCCAGAGTAACTCCTTGGTAAATAGTGCAATCATCACCAATAGTTGATGTTTCTCCCACTACAATCCCGTGACCATGGTCAATGAATAACCTTCTACCAATAGTTACACCTGGGTGAATTTCAATACCAGTAATCATTCTTGATAATGTAGAAAAAAATCTTGCAAGCCACATAAATGCCGGAAATTGTGTCCTCCACAAAAAATGTGATGCACGATGTATCCAAAGGGCATGTAACCCTGGATAGCATGAAACCACTTCAAACCATGATTTTGCTGCAGGATCGCGGTTGGAGATTGTCTCTATGTCCTCTAAGAATTTGGGTTTATCCATTTTTTAAATATCGTCTAAGATTTTTCTTTTAATTTCTTTTTAATTAAGGCAAAAAAACTGTGTAAGAGCTTAAAATCATTTTCTGTTAAATCAGATGCAATCAAAATTCGACTTATTTTATCCTCTATTCTTCCTTGTTTGTCTTGTTTAATGAGTCCAATTTTAGAAGACAGTTCCAAAAAAGATTTTTTCAAATCCAGAATTTTTTTTTGAGTGATGCCTGATTTTCTGAAATTTAAATTGTTAGTATTTCTACTTTTCAAAATATCAAATTTAACTTCTGAAAAAACATCATATTGACTTGATAATTTAGTCCTGAGAGCATGAACAACTAACTGAACAGCATGTGACAAATTCAATGATGAATAAGCTGGATTAACATCAAATTTGCAAACATGAGTACATTTTAATAAGTCCTTATTTTTTAACCCAGCTCTCTCACCTCCAAAAACCATTGATATTCTTCCTTCTTGGGTATTTACTAACAATTCAATAACTTTGTCTATCATGGCATTAAAATCAATTGTTGGTGGTTGTATTTCTCTTTTTCGAGAAGAAAATGCAATTACAAAATTAGAATTTTCAGTAGCNTGTTCAAATGTTGACTCTAAGCAAGACTCAAGCAAGTCCTTTGCTCCAGCAGCCCTCCTAATCGCATCATTCTCCATTGCCAATCCTTCTTTAACTGGATTTATCAACATTATATTTGAAGCATTCATTACCTTTAGTGCTCGAGCAGATGCTCCTAAGTTTCCNGGATGGCTTAAATCAAAAAAAACCCAATTAATACGATTTAAATGATCAGAAATAAACTTGTTTAGGTCTGTGTTCATTACAATTAACGAATATTAAAGTAAAGGATCCCTATGCACCCGATGTTAAACACTGCTATCAAAGCAGCCCGTAAAGCAGGAGCAATTATAAATCGAGCTAGTCTCGACCCTGGAATTATTAAAATTTCCGAAAAGGAAAAAAATGACTTTGTCACTGACATTGANAGAACCTGTGAAACTGAAATTATTAATATACTAAAAATAGCTTATCCAAATCACCATTTTCTCGCCGAAGAAACAACATCTACTGAGGCAGTTGACGATATAAAGTTTTCAAATAAACACCCTACATGGATTATAGACCCGATTGACGGTACAACTAATTTTATACACGGCTTGCCAAATTACTGCGTATCCATTGCACTTCACCAAAACAACGAAATTGAACAGGCCGTGGTTTATGACCCTTCCAGAGACGAGCTTTTTACTGCTTCTAAAGGAAGGGGCGCATATTTAAATGATAGACGGTTAAGGGTTTCTAAACACATCAAACTAGAATCATCACTCATAGCAACAGGTTTTCCGCCTAGAGACCCNAATATGTTTGAAAATTATTACCACATTTTACAAACTCTTTCAAAATCATCAATTAGCATTAGGCGAATTGGTTCAGCAGCCTTAGAGCTTTGCTATGTTGCTTCAGGACGTTTTGACGGTTTTTTTGAAATAGGGCTTATGCCATGGGATTGTGCGGCTGGCAGTTTAATAATTCAAGAAGCCGGAGGTTTTGTTGGAAATTTTAAAGGAGACAATAATTACTTGTTTACATCCAACATTGTTGCTGCCAATCCTAAATTATTTGCATCAATTATTAGGGTCTTATCNCAACAAAATTTTTCAATATCACCTAGATTATCAATAAATANATGAATCCCGAAGACCATACTCCAGTAATTAAACAGTTTTTAAACATAAAAAAAACTCATCCAAATGATTTAGTTTTTTTTAGGATGGGGGATTTTTATGAAATGTTTTATGAGGATGCAATCGAAGCGGCAAAAATTTTAGGAATAACATTAACCCATAGGGGAAAAAGCGCCAACAAACCGGTAGTAATGGCCGGTGTTCCAGTTTCAGCTCACCAAAACTATCTCAAAAAATTAATTAATGCAGGTAAATCAGTAGCCATTTGTGAACAGATTACTAATGCTGAAAATAGTAAAGGGCTTGTCCAAAGAAAAGTTGTAAGAGTTGTTACCGCAGGAACACTATGTGACAGTGGTTTGGTATCAGAAAAAACCCAAACATGGTTGCTATCATTGAACCACTCCCATGGTGTTTCACTTNTAGATGTCTCCACAGGTGAACTCTTTTGGTTTGTGCCCTCATATCTTAAAGAGGAAAAACAAACTCCAATCGATCAAATAATTACAACTATATCTAAATTTCAAATAGGTGAAGTTTTGTTTCCAGAAGCAAAAAAAAGTTTTAATTTNAATAATGAGGATATATTGTTACACCTAAAGCAAATAATCCCCGATGAAAAACTAGTTTTTTTACCAGTCTGGGAATTTAATACAAAGAATGGCCTAAAAATTTTACAAAATAGATTNAAAATTTCATTACTAGATGCACTAGAATTAACTGACATTGATCCTGTTTTNGAATCTATAAGTGCTTTAATTAATTACGCTGAAAAAAATATCGGGCAATCTATAAAACACCTTAGNTTTCCAAAAAAAATTCATCAATCCCAAATTGTAACCATTGATTCTGTTGCTCAAAGATCTCTCGAGCTCAGAAGACCTCTCTTCGAAAACACAAAGAAAGATATTACCCTAATTTCATGTATTGACAAATGTCAAACTAGCGGAGGATCCAGGCTTTTGAATAACTGGATATTATCCCCCTTGCAAACNAATCAACTTCCCAACAGGAGACAGAATAGTATTNGTTGGATATCAAAAAATGCACAAATATATCCATCTCTTCGNAGTATCATCGACATAAGTAGAGTGGTTGGCAGAATTTCTTTATCCAACACCACTCCCAGAGAAATTTTTGCATTATCAAAAAATCTTTTCAAATTAGTTGAGATAAATNCACTAATNAAAAACAGCTTTGATGAGAACATAGAAAAGATTTATCAAGTTTTTTCAGACCCAAGTTTGAAAACTGTAATAAAAAAAATAACAAGTTGTTTGCATGAAGACTGCTCAAATAAAATTAAAGATGGCGGTTTTATCAAAGATGGATTTGACAGCAAACTTGATGAATATAGATTAATACAAAAAAATGGTAATAACTTTATTACAAAACTTGAGTTAAATGAAAAAGAAAAAACAGGTATAACAAATTTAAAAATTGGACACAGTCCTATTCAAGGATTTTTTTTTGAAGTCACAGGTAGTCAAAAAAGCAAAGTTCCAGAAAGCTATATTCGAAGACAGACACTTAAAAATTCAGAAAGATTTGTAACTACTGAACTGAAGGAACTCGGAGAAACAGTATTAGCCGCCAAAGAAAAATCAATTGAGTGTGAAAAAAAAATCTTTTCAGATCTTTTAAATGACTTGCAAACAAACACAGATTTTTTATTTGACGTATCTGAATCACTTAGTTTACTTGACGTATTTGCAACATTAGCTTTAAAAATCCAAGAAAATAATTGGACGCTACCCAAATTATCAGGTGATGCTGAAATTGTCATTACTAAGGGTTCTCACCCTGTTCTATCAACTAATAGCACAAATTTTGAATTCAATTACTATCCTAACAATACAGAATTAAATAATGAAAATAGAATGATGCTATTAACCGGACCCAATATGAGTGGCAAGTCAACTTATATGAAGCAAGTAGCACTAATAACTATCCTTGCACGAATCGGTTCACCTGTCCCAGCTGAAAAAGCTAAAATCGGTATTGTAGACAGAATTTTTACTAGAATTGGAGCTGCTGATGATCTTGCTGGTGGCAGATCTACATTTATGGTTGAAATGACTGAAGCCGCAAGAATCATTCATGAAAGCACTAATAAAAGTCTGGTTTTATTAGACGAAATTGGACGAGGTACTTCCACATCTGATGGACTAGCACTGGCAATTGCTATAGCTACTGAGTTATCTCAATCCAACAAAGCGCTCTGTCTTTTTGCAACACACTACTTTGAAATAACAGCATTAGAGGAATCCATTGATGGAGTAAACAATTTTCATATTTCAACAGAAGAAAACGAGGAACAAATAATTTTCTTATACGAATTAAAAAAAGGACCTGCCAGCAAAAGTTTTGGATTAAAGGTCGCAAAATTAGCAGGAATACCACTTTCAGTATTACAACGCGCAAACGAGCTTTCTTCAACACCACAGCTTAATCGTAATTCAATAAAAACAGAAAAAATAGTCAAAGAAGAAACCATTTTGAATAATTTGAACGAAAAAATAATTCAAGAGATTAAAAATATTAAGCCTAACGAATGTACTCCAAAAAAAGCGTTAGATTTACTATTTAAATGGAATAAAAGTCTTGGTCCCGATGATCTTTAATATCTACCAACTTAGTGAACTGATTAAATTTTTTCTAATTTTGCAACTACAAGAGACAAACAACGTATATCATCGTCTTTAAATTTTATGTGCACGCTTGCCTCTGAACCAGTGCCTTGAAGACCAACCACTACNCCATCACCAAACCTTTGATGTCTTACAGACTGTCCAATTTTGAGATAATTATAGTTCTCCTCATTTTTTTTTGCAGAAATAGTATTTAATAAAACTTTACTATTCTTAAAACTATAATTATTTTGATAAAAACTATTTTTGTTATCTTGATTAATTTTATCTACAGAAAGTTTTTTGAGACACTCTTCTGGTATTTCCTCAAGAAATCTACTTCTTTGGTGATATCTAACTTGTCCATGCAACCTTCTCGCCTGAGCGGAAGAGAGAAATAATCTTTTTTTTGCTCTTGTTAACGCTACATACATCAAACGCCGTTCTTCTTCCAATCCATTAACTTCACTTAAAGAATTCTCATGAGGAAATAAACCTTCTTCTAAACCGGTTACAAAAACAACATCAAACTCTAAACCTTTGGATGAATGTATTGTCATCAGTTGAACTGCCGCTTTTCCTGCAGATGCTTGACTGTCCCCTGACTCTAAAGAGGCATTCGCAAGGAACCTTGCTAATGGAGTAAGATTCAGTTGTTCATCAAACTCATCTTCATCAATGATAGTAATCGAACTTTCATTTTTATCTNTTTTGACTATCGGATCATCTTCACTGTAACCAAAGTCAGCAGGTAATGAACTTCCAATTCTTTCCTCTGCAATAAACCCTGAAGAAGCAGTTACTAATTCTTTAAGATTTTCTAATCTTTCAGATCCGTTTTTTTCTGATAGATAAAAATCTTCCAAACCGGATCTTCGAATTACTAAGTCAACAGTTTCAGGCAAATTTAACATACTTATTTCATTCCTTAAAATTTCAATCATCTCTTTAAATTTGCAAAGTGCTAAACTTGCTTTACCTTCTAATCTATCAATTGCATCATACAATCCCAATTGTAGTTTTTCTGCTGTGTCTTGAAGTTGCTCAAGTGAACGGTTACCAATTTTTCGAGAGGGAAAATTAACAATCCTCATAAAAGCACTATTGTCATTTTTGTTTTCTAAAAGTCTCAAATATGCTAATGCATGTTTTACTTCTGCTCTATCGTAAAAACGAAGTCCTCCATAAACTCTATAATCAATTCCACGTTTATTTAACTCGTGTTCTAAAATCCTGGACTGAGCATTACTTCTATACAAAATTGAGATATTTGATGGAGAAATATTACCATTTATGAAATCTTTAACCTCATCAACCACCCATGAAGCTTCAAAAACATCTTCGGGCGATTCAAAAACTCTGATGAGTTCTCCCATACCCGAATCAGTCCACAAGTTCTTACCTAACCTGGAGGTATTTCTGGCAATTAGCGCATTTGCTGCATCTAAAATATACCCATGAGATCTATAATTTTGCTCCAATCGAATAATCTCGGAAACATTAAACTCTTTTTCAAAATATTGCATATTTGCAACATTAGCGCCTCTAAATGCATAAATACTTTGATCGTCNTCACCAACAGCCAAAACATTGGTGGATTTNCTACTAAGCAATTTTAACCATGAATATTGTAAAGAGTTTGTGTCTTGAAACTCATCAACTAAAATATGCTTAAATCTNGACTGATAGTGCTTTCTAATTGATTCCGATCTTCTAAGCAATTCAAGTGATCTTAACAAAAGCTCGCCGAAGTCAACTACCCCCTCCTTTTGGCACTGGCTGTNATAAGCTTCATAGAGACTAATATAATCTCTATTAAACCCATTAGGATCGTCAATGTTATCAGGTCTCAACCCTTCGTCTTTTGCAGAGTTTATAAATTTTTGGACTTGACGTGGAACAATTTTATCAGTGTCAACGTTTAAATTTTTCATTAATCGTTTAATACTAGAAAGTTGGTCCTGCATATCTAAAATTTGGAATGATTCAGGTAATGCAGCTTGCTCATGATGATACCGGAGCATCCTATTACATAATCCATGAAAAGTCCCAACCCACATGCCACGCAGATTATACGGAAGCATAGACCCTATTCGAAGTAACATTTCCTTCGCTGCCTTGTTGGTAAAAGTTACTGCCAGTATTTCCTGCGAGCTTACTTTGCCAATTGACAACAACCAAGCTATTCTCGTTGTTAATACTCGAGTTTTTCCACTACCAGCACCTGCTAATACTAATACTGAACCATTTTCAGCCGTTACAGCGGCTTTTTGCTGATCATTCAATCCATTTAAAAATTCAGGGGTCATATATTTTGAATCTCTTGTTTTTCAATTTAAATTTTACTAAAAAGTATTTTTTTATTTTTTAAAACTAACTAGTGGGTAAAATATTAGATAATAAATAATCGTACTGCATTAAATAAAATGAACGACTCTAATCCTTTTGACAAAAACTATAGTCCCCAAAAGATTGAACAAGAAATTCAAAAAAAATGGGAAGATGATCAACAGTTTAAAGCAATCGAAAACGATCCCAGATTTCCAAAAGGCAAATACTACGCATGTTCAATGTTGCCATATCCATCAGGACGTCTTCACATGGGACATGTTCGTAATTATACAATTAATGATGTAATTGCGAGATGGAAAAGAATGATTGGTTTCAATGTACTAATGCCAATGGGTTGGGATGCATTTGGTCTTCCTGCAGAAAATGCAGCTATGGCAAAAAATCTTTCTCCCTCTAAATGGACAAATTCAAACATTGCGTCAATGAAAAAGCAACTACAGTCTCTTGGCCTTGCAATTGACTGGTCAAGAGAATTCTCAACATGTTCTCCAAATTATTACAAATGGAATCAATGGCTATTTCTTAAGATGTTAGAAAATGGTACTGCATACCAAAAAACTGGTTTGGTCAATTGGGATCCTGTTGACAAGACAGTTTTAGCTAATGAGCAAGTTATTGATGGTTTTGGTTGGAGGTCCGGAGCCAAAATTGAAAAACGTGAAATTCCAATGTACTACCTTGCCATTACTAAATACGCCAAAACTCTTTTAAGTGGACTTGAGAGTCTCAACTGGCCCAAGAGAGTTAAAACCATGCAAGATAACTGGATTGGCAGATCAACAGGACTCACATTCTGGTTTTCTCATGAAATAAGAGATCAAGAGGATGAATTAATCAATGATGGTCAATTAAATGTCTTCACAACTAGACCTGATACCATAATGGGTGTTACNTTCGTTGCAATTGCGGCGGAGCATCCTCTCGCAAATTATGCCGCAAGTATTAATTCCAAAGTAGCAAATTTCATTCAAAGTTGCAAATCTGGAAGCCAAACTGAGGCTGAACTTGCTATCCGAGAGAAAGAGGGAATTTTTACTGGAATCACAGTTCTTCATCCTCTTACAGGTCAAAAAATTCCATTATGGATAAGTAATTATGTAATCATGTCCTACGGTGATGGCGCGGTTATGGGAGTGCCAGCTCACGATGAGCGTGACTTTTATTTTGCAAACAAATATGGTCTCGAAATCAAACAGGTAATACAACCAGAAAACAATCAAAAAAAAATCTACCAATTTGACCCTATGAACTGGCAAGATTGGTACGCAGCGAAAGAAAACTCTGTTTGCATTAACTCTGGTTCGTATGACGGTCTTACNAGAGAAAAAGCAGTTGATAAGATCATTGGAGACATTGAAAAATTAGAAATTGGTGGTAAAACTACTCAAACTAGATTAAGAGATTGGGGAATAAGCCGCCAGAGATATTGGGGAACTCCTATACCAATTATTAATTGTAAGAAATGCGGCTCCGTTCCTGTGCCTGAGAAAAATTTACCTGTGGTACTTCCAGAAAATATCAAACCTGATGGGATCGGTAATCCATTATTAGACTATAAAGAATTTTATGAAACAAAATGTCCAAAGTGCTTTGGAGATGCACACCGTGAGACTGACACTATGGATACCTTTATTGATTCCAGTTGGTATTTTCTTCGTTATTGTTCATTTGATTCTGAAAAGTCAATGGTTGATTCAAGAGTCGATTATTGGATGCCAATAGATCAATATATTGGTGGAATTGAACATGCAGTTTTACATCTCCTTTATGCAAGATTTTGGACAAAAGTGATGAAAAATCTTGGACTTGTTGGGTTTGAAGAACCTTTTGGTAGTCTATTGACTCAAGGTATGGTTTTAAACCAAACTTTTTTTAAAAAAACTAAATCAAATAAAACAGTTTTTTTTAATCCTGAGGAAGTGTCTGTTCAACGCGATGAAAAAGGGAAAATAGTAGGTGCTAAAGTTATCAAAGACAACTCAAAGGTGACTTTAGGTAGCTCGGAGAAAATGTCAAAATCAAAAAACAATGGAGTTGATCCTCAAAAAATAATAGATTTATACGGTGCTGATACAGCTAGACTTTTTACAATTTTCGCATCTCCCCCGGAACAAACNCTTGAATGGTCAAGTGATGCAATGGAAGGTTCACATAAGTTTTTAAAACGTTTGTGGAGTTTTTGNTTTATGCACAAAGAAAAGATAAACAAATCATCTATTGATTCAGCAATTGCTTTGTTCGGAAAAAATACAGATTCACTATTACGTAAACAGACATATGAAATTTTAAAACAAGCAGACTTTGATATTAAAAGATACCACTTCAATACAGTTGTGTCGGCCTCAATGAAGTTGCTGAACACTCTTGAAAAAACTGTTAGTTCAAACTCAAACTCTTTCGAAAATCAAAAATCAAAATTAGGTAAATCAAATGAATATTTCGTCGAAAGCATATCCATTTTGCTAAGAGTTTTATATCCAATTGCACCACATATTACAGAAAATTTATGGGATAAAGTTGGTTTTGTAAGTGTTTACGGAAGTTTAATTTCATCCAAGTGGCCNGAAATTGACGAATGTGCTCTACAACAAAAAGAAATNGAAATTGTTCTTCAGATTGATGGTAAAACTCGATCAAATTTAAAAATAAGCGCCACTGCTAAGAATGATGAAATCATTAAAGCAGCCAAGGAATCTGATGCTTATAAAAAATTTAGCTCAGGTCTTGGAGTACAAAAGACTATAATCGTCCCTAATAGATTAATAAACATAGTATTAGAAAAATAATGTGCAAAGTCAATGAAATAAATTCTAAAATTCTTTTTTCTAAATTAGTTAAATACTTCTTGATTATTTCTTTTTGTTTTAGCTTTGCTGGTTGTGGATGGAAATTTAAAATTTTATCCGATGAAGTTCCTTTTGAAAAAATTTATATCTCTGGAACTAAAAATGGAGTAGGCAGAGAGTTGCTCAACAGATTAAGGCGTACCGATGTAAAAATTGTAAATTCTGGTATTGAGGCTCAAGTAATAGTCAACTTAATAGTAGAAAACGAAAAGATTGTAGTTGGGTTTTCTGGGGCCGGGCGGCCAAGAGAATTAGAACTTAGAACTAGCGTAAGACTAGAAATAACAGACCAGGATCAACAACCCATCCAGCCATTAGATGAGCTAAAAATTGTAAGATCAGTTAATTTTAGTGATACTGATGTTCTGGCGACACAGTCTCACGAAGCATTTCATAAACACGATATTGATAAGCAGTTAGCAATTAGAATAATAGAGAGACTGCAAAGAGTTACCCTGGTTCCTCATGCAAATTAAATTAACGGCTACTTCAATTACGGATATTGAATCCGAAATAAAAAAAATAATGAGTAATCCTAATATTTGTAAAACCAGGTCAAACAATGACCCGCTAATTTGGGTTATCTGTAGTGATGAGATTTATTTAAAAAGAAAGGTGAATGAAGAATTAAAAAAAAATCTTTATCCTCAAACTAAATTTAGCCAAATGATTCGAATACCACAGCAAAACTTCGATTGGGATTCGTGCCTATTAGAGGCAAAAAATCTTTCCTTATTTTCCGAGAAAAAGGTTTTTGATATCAGATTGAGCTCAGGTAGACCAGGTGCAAAAGGCAGTAAAGTATTAATGCAATGGTGCGAAAATTTATCAAATTTATCTGATTTGATTCTTGATATTCCANGTATTGATTATGCTTCAAAAAAATCAAATTGGTTCAGTGCTTTTGAAAAATACGGACAAATTATTAANATACCCTCTCCAGATAAAAGAGAATTAAAAATATGGATTGAAAAAACTTTTACATTAAGAAAAATACCTTTTATACATGAAGCAGTTGATTTAATAGTAGAGAGATGTAGTGGAAATCTATCTATGGCAGAGCAAGAACTTCAAAAGATTTCTTTATTGCTTGAAGGTAATAAAATGAAGAAAAGTTTGGATAAAAAATTTATTCAAAAGACAGTTGCAAATGTTGCAAAATTTAATCCTTTTGATCTGCCTGATTTAATTTTTAAAACACAAAACAAAAAAGGTTGTATTAAGTTAATTTATGGGTTGAAAGAAGAAGGCTTTCCATTGACCTTGATTATTTGGATATTAGCTCAGGCATGTAGAAATCAAAACTTATTGAACAAAAGAAAATTGCTTAAAGATTTGTTCTCAATAGATAAAATTGTTAAAGGTTTGATTCCTGGTGACCCATGGATAGAACTTGAACTTTTTGCACTTAAGGATCGNTAATAAATGGATGCTACAAAGAATATTGTTTCAAAAATATGCGTTGATGCGAAAAAAACTTGTTTAGAATTAGCTGATGCTAGTACATATCAAAAAAACAAATTTCTATATGACTTTGCTGATTTGATAAAAAAAAATAAAAATAATTTATTCACTGCNAACAANAAAGATATCTTACAAGCTAAAAAAAATGGTCACAATGATGCATTTATAGACCGTCTTGAAATAAATGAAGAAACTTTACTTTTAATGGCAGATGGACTAATTCAAATTGCCCTTTTACCTGATCCAGTTGGAGAAATAATNAATGCTAGAAAACAACCCTCTGGCATTACTGTTGGGAGGATGAGGGTTCCAATTGGGGTTGTTGGAATAATTTACGAGTCGAGACCAAATGTAACAGCCGATGCAGCAGGTCTTTGTCTTAAGTCAGGAAACACACTTATATTAAGAGGTGGTTCAGAGTCACTTAATAGCAATTTAGCCATNGCTGATTTATGTTCATTGGCNCTCAAAAAAAACTCTATTCCTGAAAAAGCAATTCAAATTATTCCCGTTATCGANCGAGATGCAGTAAATGAATTAATTACACAAAAAGACAATGTAGACGTAATTATTCCGAGAGGTGGTAAATCACTAATAAAAAAGATAAGTGAAAATGCAACAGTTCCTGTAATAAAACACCTTGATGGTATTTGCCATATCTATGTTGATAGTGACGCTGATATAGAAAAAGCTCTCAAAATAACTGATAACTCTAAAACTCAACGTTTGGGAACTTGTAACACTCTAGAAACACTACTTGTATGTCAAAGTATTGCTCCGCTATTTTTACCAAAAATATGCTCCTTACTTTTGAAAAAGAAAATAGAAATTAGGGTGTGCTCAATAACAAAAAAAATATTACTTGCTAATCAATATAATATTGAGGTATTGGCTAATGCCTATGAGAAAGATTGGAGCACTGAATATTTATCCAACATAATTTCAATAAAAACTGTAAGTGGAATAGATGAAGCAATCTCACATATAACATTATATGGATCCGATCACACTGATTGTATTGTTACGGAAAATCATTCAAAAGCTATGAAGTTTTTGAATAAAGTTGATTCATCTTCAGTGATGGTAAATGCCTCTACTAGGTTTGCCGATGGTTTGCAGTATGGACTAGGGGGAGAAATAGGAATTAGCACTAATAAACTTCATACCAGAGGGCCTGTTGGTTTAGAGGGGCTTACAACAAAAAAATGGGTTGTGTTTGGGGATGGGCATATTCGCCAATGATTCTTTATATTAAGGCTTTCCACATTATATTTGTCGTTAGTTGGTTCGCAGGGTTATTTTACTTACCTCGTATTTTTGTGAACATTGCACTTGTCGAGAAAGAGCATTCAGAAAGAAACCCAACTGCATCAAATTCGGAAATAATAAATTTGCGAGAACGAATAAGATTGATTTTAATGGCCAAGAAATTATTTAAATTTATAACACCCATAATGAGCTTTGCCATTGGCTTAGGCTTGTTACTTTGGTTATGGTATGGAATTGGCCTAAATGACGGAAGTATTTGGATGAGTCTAAAAGCTTTTTTAGTCGTGCTTTTGATCTCATACCATTTGTACTGTGGGAAAATTGTAAATGCTTTATCTAAAAATATCTCTCATTGGTCACACATCAAATTCAGATGGTTCAATGAACTACCAGTTCTACTCCTATTTTTATCAGTATTACTTGTAGTAATTAAACCCTTTTGATCTATTTCATTGAATAAACAATATTCAATAAATTCACCCACTGAACTTACTGCTTTTGCAGTTTGTGCCAATGGGCTTGAAGACTCCCTTCTTTCGGAACTAAAAACCTTTCATGGTCTTGAATGCATAAAAAAAAATAAGGGTGGAATCAGCTTCAGAACAAAACCAGAACTTATTTGTAAATTAAATTTATGGGCTAGAATTCCCTCAAGAATTTTAATACAACTAGGAAAGACCCAGATAGAAAATGCCGATGAGCTATTAAATTTTGCCCAGAGAATTGTTTGGGAACAATGGTTTACACCCCTTAATTCATTTAGGATCGATGTAAATAGCACTGGAAAATTGCCAAAATCAATTTCTGCAAACTATGCAGCACTAAAATTTAAGGATGGTATTTGTGACAGGTTTAGATCGAAATTTAATAACACCAGGCCTAATGTTGATACAAAGAACCCAGAAATTAGGATTTGGATTCATTTTGTAAATTCATTAGTAACTGTTTCTATAGATACTAGTGGTGAACCGTTATTTAAAAGAGGATGGAGAAACTCAAGAGGAATAGCGCCAATTAAGGAAAATTTAGTATCAGGTTTATTATCAATGACCAATTGGAATATGATTCAGCCATTATTAGATCCAATGTGTGGAAGTGGTACATTTGTTATCGAGGCCATGCAAAAGTCTGCAAAGTTACCTGCTAATTTTTTACCGAGTAGGACTAGAAGATTTGCATGCGAAAATTTTTCAGATGAATCGCCATTTAAAAATGTTAAGTGGAACGTTTTACGTGAAGAAGCTTTGGATGTTTGGGAAAGCAAACACAAAATTAGTGATATTCCTATAATAATGGGTATGGATATAGACACTGAAATGATAGATATTGCAAAAAAAAATTCTTTTGTTGCTTTGCCAGAAAAAATTGCCAACTCTATCATTTGGCAAGTCGCTGACTTTTCCAATCTTAATGAAAACACGAGAATAAAATTCTCACCAGGTATTTTGGTGACAAATCCACCTTTTGGTTCACGTTTTGAGCTTGATAGATCCTCAAAACAAAAATTTATCGAAAAAATAGGGACGAATCTTAAAAAAAATTTTCCTGGATGGACGGCCTGGATTTTGACTGATGAAAAAAAATTTTCATCATTGGTAAGACTTCGACATAAAAAAAAATTTTCAGTTTTTAATGGAGATATTCCTTGTAATTGGCTATCATTTGAAATGGTTGCTGGAACTATGAAAAAGAAAGATGAAATCTAAAAACTTTTCTTTACTTGCATCAAANCTTATTGAATTGAAACACAGAATTAAAGTTTCATGTGACAAGAATAGTGTTAAAGATTCAAGTATTAAGATACTTGCTGTAAGTAAAAAAAAGAGTGTAAACGATATAAAAACTGCTATTTCTATTGGGTTAAAAAATTTTGGAGAAAATTATTTAACCGAAGCAATTGAAAAAAAAAATNTCCTTGCACTTCATTCTAGTTATGACGACATTGAATGGCACTATATCGGTTCCATACAAAAAAATAAAACAAAAAAGCTGGCTGAAAATTTTGATTGGATTCATTCTGTTGATAGATTTGAAGTGGCACAAAGGCTGTCAGACCAAAGACCAGTAGACATGAAAGCATTGAAAATTTTTTTGCAGGTAAATATCGACAATGAGTCAAATAAAAGTGGTGTAAAGATTGAGGAAACAAAAAAGCTAGCAATTGAAGTATCGAAACTTCCCAGATTACACTTATGCGGGCTAATGGCAATTCCTAGGGCAAACACATTAATCACTGATCAAAGAAGATCGTTCAAAGAGCTCAAAAAAATTAAAAACGATATCAATAAATCTACTGATGTCAGAGTTAAGCTTAAATCTCTTTCAATGGGTATGTCAGCTGATTTAGAGGCTGCTATAGCTGAAACTGATCCTAATACCGTGACCTGGCTTAGAATTGGAACTGCATTATTTGGTGAAAGAAGTCAAATTTGAGCCAAAAAAAAACAATTTTTATTAGGACATTGCCTGAATACTCGCATTCAACCTTTTTTTATGTCTTGCGGCTTTATTTTTATGAACAATTTTTTTATCAGCTATTTTGTCAATAGAGGACTGAGCACTTTTAAAAGCGTCTTGTGCGACTTTTTTATCACCCGAGTCAATTGCCTTTTGAACAGACTTTACAGAGGTCCTGTATGCTGTCCTGAGACCTTGATTTGATAATCTTCTAGATAATGATTGTCTTGCACTTTTTCTCGCAGATACAGAATTTGCCATAAGAACCTTTCAAAAAAAACCAAATAAAGAGCATACATTTATCTATGAACTTATTCAAGACTACAGTAACAATTAGTTTTTTTACTTTCATTTCAAGAATTACCGGATTAGTTAGGGAAATACTAATAGCTGGCTATTTTGGGGTTTCTGATCAAACTGATGCTTTTTTTGTAGCATTTAGAATTCCTAACCTTTTAAGGAGACTTTTTGCTGAGGGGGCTTTCTCTCAAGCATTTATTCCAGTTATTGGTAAGGTAAAAAATGTTGATGGTGAGGATCGGGCAAAAAAATTAGCTTTGAAAATTGGTTATGCCTTATCTTTTATGCTTATTCTCATTACTTTTGTTGGAATAATTACATCATCTTGGATAGTATTGGCTATGACAGGAGGTTTTAATGAAAATTTAGAAAAATATGAATTAACAGTCCAAATGACCCAATGGATGTTTTCTTACATATTTTTTATTTCTTTGACTGCTTTGTCCTCAGGAGTTTTAAACATATTTTTAAAATTCAAAGTTCCTGCCATAACTCCAGTTTTATTAAATCTTTCTTTTATTTTTTGTACGGTAGCTTTAACTCCTTATTTACAAGAACCAGTTTGGGCATTGGTTGTCGCTGTTATTATAGGTGGTTTCAGCCAATTAACATTACAAATTTTTGCCCTAAAAAAAATTGGTGTATTTAAAGATATTAAGGTATTTTTACATAGTCCTTTAAATACGTTATTTGAAATTTCAAGGGATAAAAACGTAAAAAAAGTAATAACTTTAATGCTTCCGGCAACTTTGGCAGTGTCT
>NHFB01000041.1 GCA_002170285.1 Betaproteobacteria bacterium TMED100 | reverse complement strand
AAGAATGAAGTTGAGGGTATTTCACAAAAAGTATTAACAGAGAACCTTCGTAGCCTAGAGCGTGATGGTTTAGTTAGTAGAAAAGTTTATGCTCAAAATGCTGTTAAGGTGGAATATGGCGTAACGTTACAATCGAAAGAATTATTAAAAATAGTTAAACAATTTACAAATTGGTCTGAACAGAATTGGAAAAACATTTTGAAAAATAATAAAATTCACGATTCTAAATTTTGATCCAAAATATAACGAGTATCTTTTTTCTGAACGAATATTCAATCCAAAAAAAATTAGCATTTCCTCATATTACAAACCACTTGAATTTTAATGTATTGTTTTTATAGTGCCCACCATTCCAAATGCTAAAAGGAACAAAATGAAAATATACTTTTGGTGGGTCAATTTTACCCATGCAATGATTCGAAAAATTTATGGTTTTTCCAATAAATTAGAGAAAACTTCAAAAACTGCTGACCCGGACTCCAGTAAAAAGTAAAAGTTGCAACTCAGCATTCTTGAATGTTATTCTTGCATATCTTTTTTTGGAGGAGTATAGGTACAAAGGAATGTGTGTAAATTATCCTCAAATTTATTTTGATTTATTTCTCTCCAAAACTTAATTTTCCTATTTTGATCAATTCTACTATTTGAACTGTTTTCTCTTTTAACCCAAGTTTGACTTAGATTCCTCAGTAATTTTTTTGAGCAATCTGCTTCTTCAAGGGAATATATCAACGAAAACCTACTTTCATTTTTGTTAAATTTAATTACTGTCCATACTCTAGGATTTTGTCTCCAAGTAAAAGTCTCGGGTATGAGCAAAAAATCCATATCATTTTTTGAACCGTANCTTTCATAACTTGCATAAGTTACTTGTGATATTGAAACAAAAAATAATGAGAAAAATAAGCGGTGATACCGTGAGTACAACCAATTTTTCATGTATAAAATTCCTAGGAAATTTCAAAATAGAAGATTAACTTGTGCTTCTTTAAAAATAATTTCTTGTTTTAGATTACAACTTTTTAAAAAACTAGCTTATAAAATTACAATGCAACCTAAAAGTTGCTTGTTCAACTATTCAAAACCCTTTGCTATTAAAAACTCAGAAACATATAGAGTTTTAAGGATCTATTCTGGATTATAAACACTTTACTGAATGGTTTTTTTGTATAAATTTCATAGTCTTTAAAAATTCNCTTTCATCTATTTGCAAATCAGCATCAATTCTGGTTGGGCCTGAGTTTTTATCCCCAACAATTGTCTTAGGTCTATACCAAGGAATACGAAAAATATCCGAAGCAATACATNTGAAAAAATTTTGTTTTTTTGAATTTTTTACCTCAACCAATACAGAGTCTTTTNACATAAAAAAAGAAAACGGAAGCGATGCGNCAGTTCCAANAAAATACCTACAGGCTTGCAGTTTCTCTATCTGCTCCCTAAACGTCATTGTTTCAGGAAAAAATTTTTCAGTAGTTAATCCAAGTTCAGTTTTAACTCTATTGATTAAATTTTCCTCATTAGTTATCTTTCTCCATCGAGCTTGTTCACGAGATTCAAATAAAATATCAATATCCTGTGGAATTAAATCTAACTTGTAGCAATTTCTAAAAGGACTCTTAACTCACAAATGTCTTCATTACGAATGAATGAAATATCATTGTTTAAATAATTAGCAACTGATGGCCCATAAATATAGAGTTTCTTAACATTGAGAGTCTTACCAAGCTTTACTCTTTGAAAATTTTGCGCAGAAATACCCAATGGATCACCAACTTCCAACCATCTTTCAGGAACATCCTCACCAACAAGGATAGGTACATTAATNCCTGCATCCAACAAATACTTTTTGTACCAAAGCAATTTAGGTAAAAACTCAAAAAGCCAATGGCCAAAATTATCTGTCTCACCAAGAAAAAATACCTCGTCAAAAAATTCAGACTCAACAGCTACCGGATAAATTATTGGAGGATCAGACTTTATTCTAATAACATCTAATTAAGTAATTCTTCAATTCATCAAGTTTTGTATTTAGTTATTAGCCTTTGGTTAATTTAAGATTGGTTAATATTTTTTATCCAAGTCAAAAACAGCTTCCTACTTGAAAACCATGTTTCAAAACCTATAGCTTCAGAATCTTGCCTAATTTGTGAAATATTTATATTTGAACTTATTAGCTCATAGTTATGAGCAATTAACCATGACTCAATTGCTTTTCCAGATATTTCACAATGAAATTGTAGTCCTAATATATTTTTTCCAATCGAAAAAGCTTGGTTCTCAGTTGTTTCTGAGGATGCTAAAAGTTTAGCTCCAACAGGCAAATCAAAAGTCTGGCCATGCCAATGAAGTACTTGTTTNTTTTGTAATTCTACTAGACAAGATTTCATTCCCTCTAAACTGAGCTTTAGCAAACTCCATCCAATTTCTTTTTTNGCATCATATACTTTGGATCCCATCAATAAAGCAATTAATTGAGCACCAAAACAAATGCCCAACACTGCCCTATCTCTTGACAATCGCTTTTGAATTAAGTCTGACAAACCAATCAACCATGGGTAATTAACTGTGTCGTTAACACTAATCGGAGAACCAAGAAGCACCAATAAATCCGCGTCGAGAATTTCATCTTGTGTTATTAGATCTATTCCAGCTTTTTTATAAGAAATAATATAGTTCAGGTCAATAAGTGCATCTTCTATTGACCCCAAACCTTCAAATGTTAAGTGTTGAAGAACAATACATCTAAGTTGAGATATGGGTGGTTTCAAAAAATATTTAAATCCATTGTTTCAATAACATAAGCAATAATGACACAATATTTAAATGTAAAAGTTTCAAAAATACTATTGTAATTGTTGCACTGCAATCATTTTAATAAGAGTTATTTGATAACTTAATCTATTAAATATTTAAAATAAATATAAGGCTTGAGGTAGAATATTATCAGTAAATTCTTATTGTAAATTTNAATAAAAAATATATTAATTTTCATAATTAGTTTTGTATTAGTAAAGTAATAATTAAACTNAATTTAGCTTAACTGTTTATTTTCAAAAAAAATACTGAATAGAATTTGGAGACAATAAAATGAATGATTTAAACGTTGCCAAAAATTTTGGTGGAATCAAATCTCTAGGAATAATTAAAGATACATACGACAATTTCATTGGTGGAAAGTGGGTNAGCCCNGTTGATGGAAAATATTTCGATAATCCAACGCCAATTACAGGCGGAACACTTTGCAAAGTAGCCCGTTCATCTTCTGCTGATATAGAATTAGCTCTAGATGCTGCCCATGCAGCAAAAGAGAAGTGGGGCTCAACTCCAGTAACTGAGAGAGCGAGAGTACTAGAAAAAATAGCAGATCGGTTAGAAGAAAATCTTGAAAGAGTTGCATTGGTTGAAACATGGGATAACGGAAAGCCAATCAGAGAGACTACGGCCGCAGATATGCCCCTTGCAGTNGAACATTTTCGATATTTTGCTGCCTGCGTCAGAAGCCAAGAGGGAGGTCTTTCTGAAATAGATGAAAGAACAATTGCTTACCATTATCACGAGCCAATAGGAGTGGTAGGACAAATCATACCTTGGAACTTCCCACTTCTAATGGCTGTTTGGAAAATTGCACCTGCATTAGCAGCAGGAAACTGTATAGTACTTAAACCTGCAGAACAAACTCCTGTTTCAATAATGTACTTCATAGAACTTATAGCTGATCTTTTACCTCCGGGCGTACTTAATGTTGTAAATGGTTTTGGAGTTGAGGCTGGAAAACCTCTAGCATCAAGTACCCGAATTGGAAAGATTGCATTTACAGGAGAGACAACAACAGGCAGGTTGATCATGCAGTACGCATCACAAAATATCATTCCTGTAACACTTGAGCTTGGCGGAAAATCTCCAAACATCTTTTTTGCTGACGTTCTTCGTGAAAACGATGANTATTTTGACAAATGTCTTGAGGGTTTTGCAATGTTCGCTCTAAACCAGGGCGAAGTTTGCACCTGTCCATCTCGAGCAATCATTCAAGAATCAATTTATGACGAATTTATGGAAAGAGCGATTGATAGAGTTAANAAGATTACTCAAGGGGATCCGTTAGATCCAACAACTATGGTTGGAGCACAAGCTTCAAGTGAGCAATTTGAGAAAATCCTTTCTTATCTTGATATCGGCAAAAAAGAAGGTGCTAAATGTCCAATTGGAGGAGAGGCACTTAAGCTTGATGGAGAACTTTCAGGTGGCTATTATATAAAGCCTACAGTATTTGAAGGTCATAATAAGATGCGTATTTTTCAGGAAGAAATTTTTGGTCCTGTAGTATCTGTTACAACTTTTAAAGATGCAGAAGATGCAATGAAAATAGCAAATGACACTCTATATGGTCTTGGAGCTGGTGTGTGGACAAGAGACATTAACAGAGCCTATGACTTTGGAAGAGGTTTGAAAGCTGGTCGAGTCTGGACAAATTGTTATCATTTATATCCTGCTCACGCTGCCTTTGGAGGTTACAAGCAATCTGGTATAGGTCGAGAGACTCACAAAATGATGCTTGATCATTACCAACAGACAAAAAATGTGCTTGTTAGCTACAGTCCAAATGCTTTGGGCTTTTTCTAGTATTTAAAGGTTTAAATTTTGATTAAAAGAGTCATTTCTACACCAGAGGCAAACAACCTAATTGAAAGACTGAAAGTGGAACATGGAGATCTCATGTTCCATCAGTCTGGTGGTTGTTGTGATGGTAGCGCTCCAATGTGTTATCCAAAAGGTGAGTTCATGACTGGCAATAGTGATGTGCTTTTAGGATATATTTCCAACTGTGCCTTCTACATGGGAGCTCAACAGTTTGAATACTGGAAACATACTCAACTTATAATCGACGTGGTTAAAGGTAAAGGTGGAATGTTCTCTCTTGAAGGACCAACTGGTCTGAGATTTCTAACTCGATCTCGATTGTTTACAGAAGAGGAATCTTCCGCCTTAACTGCCCAAGGAATCCAAAGCGGTTGAAAATGGCTTGATTAATACACCCTCTTGACTATCAAATCGCCAAAAGATTATCAATTGAGGCAAAACTAAATAGTATGCATTTATTTTTACAATTTTTTATTATTTTAATAACCTGTATTACAGGTCATAAAGGAATTAGTTCAACAAATAAAATAATAGAATCAAATTTAGCGATTGAACTTTACCTAGATGGTAATTATGTTGAGGCCATTAGTGAATGGCAAACTCTTGCAAAAAATGGTGAAGAAAACGCTCAATTTATTCTTGGTACGGTTTATCGGCTTGGAAACGAAGGTATAACCAAAAATATAAATAAAGCTATCAAGTGGTATTCCCTTGCNGCAGAACAAGGTAATGAGTATGCACAATACAATTTGGGGAAAATATACGAATCAGAAAAAGACATTGTTGATTACGAACTAGCCGCAAAGTGGTATTTGCGTGGGGCCCAAAATGGAAACGCCTTTTCGCAATTAAAATTGGGTTCTTTATACATCAAAGGAAAAGGTGTTCCTAAAAATCTACAGTATGCGCATATGTGGCTAAATGTCTCCGGAGCTCAAGGAAACCACCAAGCTATTAATAAAAAAAACTCTCTACAAAAAACAATGTCTTTTTCAGAGTTGAAAGTAGCTAGAATATTAGCTAAAAAATGCTTTCAAAACAATTACAAAAAGTGCCAATAAGGCTTTGCATCTGAACATTTTTTAAAAACAATAAAATATAAACTTTATTAGATTAAGTTAACATTAATTTATGAAAGCTAGAAAATTAATTATTTTGCAAATTACAAATATGTAAAATAATTTGCGCACAAATCAGAGGTTGAAAAAAATACAAGTTTAAGTTGAAAATTTTGAACAAGTATTTCGATCAAGAGAAGCTAAAGCATTACCGATTTTGTTTACAATATCACTTGCTAATAGCGTTTTCTTATTTTCTGCAAGAGCATAGCGTGCAGACTCAGAATGAAGGTACACCCCCAATAATTCTGGATCAGTAGCTTTCTGGGCAACCAACCCACCAATAATACCTGCTAGCACATCTCCAGAACCTGCGGTTGCAAGTGCACTGTTAGCTAAAGGGTTTATAAAAATCGGCTTTGGGCCAATTATAGTACCAGGCCCTTTTAATACCCATTTACCCCCAAATTTTTGATGTAAAGCATTTAACGTTTTGAACCTATCATCACAGTTTTCTTTTAAGAGAGCANCGGCTTCTCCAGGATGAGGAGTCGCTATCCAGAAACTTTTTTTTTGTATCCTTAAATTAGCTCTTGCAAGCCATCTCAATCCATCAGCATCCATTATTAACGGAATATTTTCTACCCAAGCAGTTTCTATGAATTCATCTGCATACTGTCCTAAACCAGGACCAACTACAATTGCATCCATCGTTAATAAAATTGATTTAAATGTATTAATATCCCTAGGAACATTAATCAGTTCATATGGTTGTCTTTCAGTTTTTGGGCCACAAATAAANACCTTTCCAGCACCTGCCCTTAACGCAGCTATTCCTGCCAAAAAACCTGCACCTTCCATACCATCCCATCCACCGAGAACAAGAACATTTCCATAATTGCCTTTGTGAGCTATTGGACTTCTGTTGGGAGCAGTCAGTTGATCAGAACTTAATAAATAGGAATTTGCAGAAATTAAATTATTAAGATTCTTCATCCCAAGATCTGCGAAACACAATTCTCCAGTTAACTCAGGAGATTGCCCGGTGTAACATCCTTGCTTTGCTGTTAAGCACATAATTGTTGCATCTGCTTTTACTACACATCCAAATGGTTGGCCATTTGTAGCATTCAAACCAGATGGAATATCAATTGAAATTACAGTAATACCATTGCTATGTGCTTCATTAATCCACTCTATTGCATGAGACATCAATCCTTCTGGAGGACGAGATATTCCTATTCCAAAAACTCCATCTATGATGACATCACCTGGTTTTAAAGTACAAAGATGTGGCAAATCAGCTTGAAACTTTAAATTCAAATTTTGCGAAAATGCATAAGATAGTGCTGCATATCCTTTTATCGAAGAATTTAATCTAATACATCTAGCATCGATATTTTCGAGCAAAGCTAGAGCAGCAACACCTATTGCATCTCCTCCATTATTTCCTGGGCCTACTACACACCAAAGACGTCCTTGTAATTTTTTTTTAGCAAAATTTAAAATTGTGTGTGCAGCACGCATCATAAGTAAAAACCCGCATTTGTTTTTTTCTATGCAAGTTTGTTCCAATATTTGTGCAGTTTTACTATCGTAGAGATACATATAATGTATTTATACTATTAAAAAAATGAATTGTTAGTATTCAACATCAAAAAAACAATTGCAATCTCGAGTGAAAGTTATGATCTGTGTAACTCAAGCAATTATACTTGCAGTACTATATATTTATACAGTACTATGTAATTCATGTTAAATTCTTTATCCATGTTGAACAAACCTGTAAAAATAAATTCAAATCCATTAGTTCTGGACGTCTGTAGTTGGACTGTAGTAGCTGGCTTTCCTTCACCAGCAGCTGACTATACTCAGCAACGAATTGATCTGAACAATCATCTCATCCGTAACAAAGATGCTACATATTTATTCAGGGTGAAAGGAGAATCTATGATAAATGTGGGTATATATGAAAATGATATCTTACTAGTTGATCGCAGTATTAACCCAAAGCATGACCACATTATACTTGCACAACTAAATAATGAATTTACTGTAAAAAGACTTTATCGAAGAGGTGGTATTGTAAAACTTATTGCCGAAAATAATATCTACCCACCACGACTGATTAAAGAAGAAGATGATCTGATTGCTTGGGGGGTTGTAACTTATAATCTTCACAAGTTATGCTAAATAAAACTCAAAAAAAAACAAGCTCTGAAAAATATAAAATAACTATAAACAATGTAAAAAATTTACCTCAGACGACAGGTGTTTATGTATTTCGTGGTAAAAGTGACTTCCCTCTTTACATTGGAAAAAGTGTAAATATTCGCTCTAGAGTAATGAGCCATCTGCGTAACCCAAATGAAAAGAAAATGATTTCACAAGTGTTACAAATTGACTTTATCGAAACTGCTGGTGAAATTGGTGCACTACTCCTTGAGTCACAAATGATCAAAGAATATAGTCCTTTNTTTAATATGCGCTTACGTCGTTTACGCTACTTGTGTACTATCTCCACCAAAAAAACAGCAAATGGTATATCACCTAAAATTCTAGATAGTAAATCAGTTAGTTTCGGGTTCACACCTGATTTATATGGATTGTTTCCTTCCAGACATGCGGCCAATGCAAAGTTGAGAAAATTGGCGCAAGATAATAAGCTGTGTCAAGCGATATTAAATTTAGAATCGGTATCTCATCGTGGTTGTTTTGGTTTGCAAATCAAAACTTGTCTTGGCGTATGTATAGGAAAAGAAGATCGAGAAACACATGACTCTAGATTACTAGAAGCCTTGGAAAAATTTCGTGTAGAAGTTTGGCCCTTTCATGGACCTATCGATTTAGTTGAACAANTTGGTGATTGGATTCAGCGTCACCGTGTTATTAACTGGTGTCATTTAGGTACATGGTGTTCTAAAACTAAAAATACACTCAAATATAAACCCACAAAAGATTTTGATTTAGACAGTTATAAGATTTTAGTCAAACCAATCATGCTAAAAAAAAAGAAAATTGAAATTGTTGATTTATGATTCGAAATATTGCTTTAATCGACTGTAATAATTTTTATGTTAGTTGTGAAAGGATTTTTCGTCCTGATTTGCAAAAAACTCCAGTTGTAGTGTTATCTAATAATGATGGGTGTGTAGTATCACGTTCAAATGAAGCCAAAGAACTTGGGGTTAAGATGGGACAACCTTGGTTTGAATGCCGAGCACTTTCAGAAAAACACAATATATTAGCTCTAAGCTCTAATTACCCTTTATATGCTGATATATCCAATCGAGTAATGAATATTTTAAGATCATACTCACCGATTCATCAGGTTTACTCTATTGATGAATGCTTTATAGACTTAACAGGGATTTCTAAAACACGAGAAATCAGTTATCAAATTCGAGAGCGTGTAATTAAATGGACCGGAATACCTGTCTGTATTGGTATAGGACCTACTAAAACACTTGCCAAGTTGGCTAACTTCATAGCAAAAAAACATCCGAAATCAAAAGGTGTATTTAATTACAACGACCTATCGAAAATACAACAACAAAAAATATTAAATTGCATACCTGTCAACAAGGTGTGGGGAGTTGGACACAGACTCTCTACACAGTTGAAAGAGAGTGGTATAAATACAGTAGAAGACTTAAAAACAGCACATATTCCCACTCTAAGAAAAAAATTTAGCGTGGTGATGGAGAAAACACAACGAGAATTGCAAGGTGTAACTTGCTTTAATCTGGAAGATATAACTCCAAATAAAAAGCAAATCATTTCTAGTCGTTCATTTGGAAAGTCAGTTAGCAACATTAATACTCTCAAAGATGCAGTATGTACATTTGTGAGTAATGCCACTGAGAAACTTAGATCACAAAAATCTCATGCCTCTGTTATACACGTATTTCTTAAAACTAACAGATTTAAAGTAGATCAGCCACAACACATGCCATCACTTGCGATTCGTTTACCACAACCGACCAATAGTAGTCTGACTATAAACCGTTGGAGCAATCATCTTCTAAAAAAAATTTTTAGACCAGAGTATTCATATAAGAAAGCTGGTATTATTCTGTGTGAAATATCGGATATACATTCTCAGCAAGTTGACTGGATAGAATCAGCCACATCCNNTGACTCTAAATTAATGACCACATTAGACAGATTAAACCAAAGATTTGGACGAGGCACTATAAAGATATCTGCCCAAGGATTCTACAAAGAATGGAAAATGAAACAAGAGCGAAAATCCCCAAGCTACACTACTGACTGGAATTCAATCCCCCGAGTATAGTGAATATTCAGATACTTACTAATTTATAAAAAAATTAAATGACTTATACTATAGGATAATCAATCGACTTCTCGACAAATCAGGCAACACTTTTAAAACGTATTTTCTTATTTTCTTGATCGAGATTTTCAAGAAGTTCTTTGACAGAGTCTCTCAATGATTCATACTCACTCGCAGATAAACCAGTGTCACAACTCACTTTTTGTTGAATCTCTGCAACCTCGTCCTCAAGCTCCTTTGCTTGACTTGTTAAGGTAACAATTACAGATCTTTCATCTTCTTTTTTCCTAATTTTTGAAATAAGATTGGATTTTTGCATTCTCTTCAGTACTGGTGAAAGGCTTCCTGGATCAAGTTTTAATCTGGTTGCAATATAATTTACAGGTGCATTCTTAACTTCCCATAAAACTAATAACACTAAATATTGGGTATAAGTAATACCAAATTTTTTTAACTCACTTTTATAAGCTCTTATGACGGAATTATTAGCTGAGTAAATCGCAAAACANAATTGATGGTCTAAAACCAGGTTTTTAGACAATTCATTACTCCTTTTTTAAAATTAACACACAAAAAACCTTCAAATTCTTTTTTTAGATCCATGAAAGGTTTTTATAAGCTATTAAAATCAATTAATGTAAATAATAATGTATCACTGTAAATAAAAAAATTAAAAATTAATTTTACTACAGTCTTTTTATAAAATTAAAGTTTATAATTTTATAAAGATAACGAAAAGCTAGTACCAAATTTAATAAAATTTCTCTATTATTTTTTTATTAAATACAAAAGTATTCAGTGAAAATTAAANANAANTCCAGAAATTTTTTTTATTGTTATCAATCAGTATGTCAACAAAAACAACATCATATATATAGAAATAGCTTTATGTTTTTAAAAAATTTGTTTGCTAAAACTTTATTTTTTGTTCTTATTAGTATTTTATTTGACTTTCATGGGCCAATATCTAACAAAACTGATGCCAATGAAATGCAATTACCTAATACAAAATCAAGTTTGCCAATTGATTATAGATTGGCATTTATGACAGGTCATGTTGAAACCGGAATAGAACTCTACAGACTTAACGAGTTGAAAATGGCCGCACCTCATCTTCTGCATCCAATTTCTGAAATCCACAGTGCTGAGCGCAAGGGTCTAGAAAAATTAGGACTCAAAAAAAATATTTTTAAACAAGTTTCTAATTCTTTAGATAANAATCTTCCAGCTTCAGAAATTGAATCATTACTAGAAGAAGCTAGTGATAATTTAAGTACATTGGCTAAAAAAGTTAATGGTGATAGTGAAAAAATAATTATTTTTCTGTTAAAAACAACTATTGAAGAATATAATCTTTGCTGTAAGAATAATAAAATAATAAATATTGGGGAATATCAGGATGCTTGGGGGTTTGTAAAAGTTGCCATGTATCACGCAAAAAATATTACCAATTCAGAACTCTCAAAAGGAACTATGAAAAAATTAAAATTTTTACATAAATATTGGAGTAATGGACCACTACCAGTTAAAAATCCTACAGAACCCAGTACAATTAAAAAATCAGCGGAAAGTATTATACAAAAGTTAAATTTTTAGCTTATGCCTTTTATCAGTATTAAAAAAAGATGATAAAAATAATTATTTATAAAATTTCATACATTTTTTGAATCTATTTGAACACCAATTGAGAATTACTGAGTTCATTTTAAAAAGAATTACTTCCTCATCCAAAGATACTATAAAATTTNTATGATTTGGTAAGTTAACAACAAAAGCCTCACCGTTTACAAAAAAATACCGAAGGATAATAAGTGGGATCAGTAAACTATGAGAATCTCCACTCATAAATGAGGAAAACAACTCCTTGTTATGAGAATCTTTAAAAGAAAAAAAATCTTGATATTGCATATTTTGTAGTATAGAAATATTACGTATATCATTTGCTAACCTTATATCCACAAAATAGCTTTGATACCTAACAACTGAACTACCCTCTTCTGCCAAATGACTTTTCGGTGTTCCAAAAAGCTCTCTACCAAAACGAGAAGCAACTATGAGGAGTTGTTCCAAAGCCAAATAAGTCAAAAAACTTTTATAAAAAAAATTTTGTGTCATCTGTATTTTTGATTCAAATGTAGCTCCTTGATTTATAGTTTTAATATTTTCATGAATAGATTTTAATCCCTTAGCATGAATATACTTTTTACAAAAAGAATCAAACTCATTATAAAAAAGATAGATATTTAATGATTCAACACCTTTTTTGGCTAGAAAAACTTTTTTTCTNAGAAGAAGATCATTTACATTAATATTTGATTTACCTAAGTTTAAATAATTTTGATCTAAAACAATCGACTTTACTTCTCTTTTTATTTTTTCAAAATACGTAAATCCATCGGGCGCTAAATAGTCCAAATACTTCTTATAGGTTCGTTCAGCTCTAATACAGTAGTTTAATAAATCTCCAGTATTTTTTAAATTTATTTTTTCTTTATTAAATTTGTAGAAATTTTTTTCATAAAAACATAAAAAATTATTATATTTAAACTTGTTTACAAAACAATCATCAAGTTTTTCATTAGTAATTTCAAACTCCTCAAATAATACTTTAAGTATTTCTATTGTACATTTACTTTGTTTTGAATTTAAATTAAAAATTGTAATTTCTTCACTAAAATGTTCACGATAATAGTTATTCCAAAAATCCGGAAAGTTATCTTGTATATAGCTGATATGTGAATTAATATTTTTTACAAATTCTTTTAAAATTATATTTTCAGTGTTGTTAGATTTGAATGAATTAAGATTTTCAAAATTTTTAGACTTTTTGACCATAAATTATGTTTTATAAGTAAGTTTTTAAAATCAGTTATGAATANCTTATATATATCAGAGTCATGAAGTTTCTCAAGTACCAAATCTCTCATATATATAGCAGTGTTTATTTTTTTGACCAAGTCTCTCCCCTTCAAACAAGGTGAGATCTAATATTAAATTTATTTTATAAAAAATAATATTTGTGACNTGTAAATTGCATTTTTTTAATAGTATTAAATATATTGATTGAATTGTACTTATGAGTTGATAAACATTTATTTCTAAAATCTTATTTAATAAATCAAGATTTGTAATCATATAAATTTTAAAATCTATTTACGAACTTATATCTTAAAGCTAGTTNATTTTGTTGTAAAAATATTAAATAAATTTTTTATACTTTGATTTTCTTGTCTTAAATACTTTTGGTTGATATGATCAAGACATTTAATTAATGGATTTCTAATATGAAGACAGCTAAAAGCTTCCTTGAAGCCGCAAACGCGGTAGTACCAAAAATAAGTTTAAATGATGCGATTCAAAAACATAATGATGGAAAAACTATTTTCATAGATGTAAGAGATGGAGTTGATATTTCTAAAACCGGCACAATTAAAGATGCCCTTAGAATTCCCCGTGGTTTCATTGAATTTGCGGCTGACCCTGATACTCCATTTCATAATAAACAGCTTAACAAAGATGCTGAAATAATCTTAGTTTGCGCTGCAGGTGGCATGGCTGCACTAACTGGCCATACTCTTAAAGAGATGGGATATCAAAATGTTTCAAATGTAGGAGGATTCTCAGACTGGAAAGAGGCTGACGGTCCAACTGAAGATTAAAGTACTAGCTTACATTTTTATTCAGTATTTAATATAGAACAATTTTATTAATTTATTGTCTTGTNAAGTAGTAAATNTNCCNAATATAACAAATTANAAAAAGAAAAATTAAATTTTTTTNTTCCGGCAGGGTCATCTAAAAATTCTTATTATTTGCTTATTATTTGCTTGTTATTAACTAATTAAGCTNAACCTCCTCAGCGCAGGAAAGAGTGACTACAAACTTTTGCANACTGTAGAAATTAGGAACATCTTCAACTTTGTAATNTTGANCTTGTTTTTTAATAAAGCAATAAGTTTTCATCGAGTTTATATTCAAAATTAGCCATGTAAATCATGATTTTATAATTTGTAGTAATAAGTTTTAAATAATTGATGTAAATTTGGTATGTCTCTGCTGACATACCAAAGAAGAATAATTACAAGTGTTGGGTTAATAAAATCATTTATTTCAGCTAGCTAGCCANATACCATCTTCTATTTGAGGTGCAACTAAACTTATATTTTCTGGGGATTCTGCAAATCCTATTAATGCTGCTGCACGAGTCATTGTCCCTTCATTAAAATGATTCTTGTAAAATGCAAGTCCATCGTCATCAGCTGAGCGNCCTAGTACGTTTTGATAAAGTAAATCAATAAACTCATCATCACTAGGACTATCTCCATACTTAGTCTTGAATTCAGGGGATGCAATAAAATTATTAGCAACATTCTCTAAAGCTAAACCATTACCTTCCATATCATTCATATGATAGGAAACTCCAGGCATGTCAGGCGNTCTGGCAAATGCAGCTTGATATAACCTNTAAGCTTGACCAGCCGTGTCACCAGCATCAATATCTAATGCTAATACTCCATCATTAAACTCAATTCTCTTGAAACCAGTAAGAGTGTCACTACCAATATCAGCACCAGTTATCGTCCAGGTATCAATCGAGTCATCAAGGCGATTGACAGTGTAATCANTGCGGTTTGCTATAGCTTCTAAAACTGTATCAGAACTATCAGAGGTAAATAACTCATTAGTGGAAGTATTGGTTAAGTCAACTGATCGAACTTTGCCACCCATACCAGAGTGATTGACACAATAATAGTATAGATCCGATGAAGATGAACTGAGTGATAGCAAAGTATAAGCACCAGCATTTCCAGCAATTCCAAANTTTAGAACTGAAGTCGACTCCTCAACACCTCCTCCATGTGTACCATTAGAAGTGGTAGAAAAAGTTAATGTGTGGTTTGTATTGCTAGAATCAGATTGATCAAACTTATAAGTGAGTCCTTTTTTTAAACCTATTATTTCAGCAACCAAGCCGGAGTTATCAAATTGGTATTTGTTACCTGCGATGTTTGAAAAAACTGAAACCTGAAATGTTTTTTCATAAATCACACTAGAACTATTAGTTGACACATCTTCAGTTTCGTCTTTTAAGTGGTATGACATAATGAATCCTTATCGTGGAATAGTGAATTTAATTAATATGAGTTGAAAACTTCAAAGCTTTGGTCTTTGTTAATTAAAAGCACATCAAAATTGTCATTTCGACCACCATATTCAGGCCCGTCCATACCCGGACTTCCAACCGGCATCCCAGGAACAGCCAGACCCAGAGCACTTGGTTTAATTTTTAGCAAATTTTTGATATCCTCAGCCGGAACATGACCTTCAATTGCATAACCGTTNACAAATGCTGTATGACAAGATCCGAACTTCTTATTAATACCAAATCTTTGTCGTGCAATAGAATTACCAGAATTAAAAGTTGTTACAGTAAAACCGTTTTTTTCCATGTATTCGATCCACTTATTGCAACACTTGCAAGTCGGACTTTTCCAAACTTTAACTTCAACGGCTTTTGAAGAATCTAAAGCATAAGAATACGGAATTGTTAAAAAAACTGTTAATAAGAGTTTTATATGAA
Organism: Betaproteobacteria bacterium TMED100; assembly: GCA_002170285.1. Taxonomy (GTDB): domain Bacteria; phylum Pseudomonadota; class Gammaproteobacteria; order Burkholderiales; family Burkholderiaceae_A; genus UBA7377. The sequence goes on along the minus strand of NHFB01000041.1, from coordinate 8,675 downwards.
ATCTCATATTTATCAGACAATTAAAAAAATAAAAAATTCCATATTGCCAGTTGATCAAAGTAATGGGATCTTGATCAAAAGTTTTGAGTCAGAAAAGCACTAATAAGAATGGAGGATCCAGCAGGGAAAAACTAGCAGAGATTTCTAATATAAAATAATTTAAAAATTTTGTAAGTGTATATTAATGCAGAGGAACTAAGACTTAATTAACAAAGTAAACTATTGTTTTTGATAGAGATTTATTTGAAAATTAAGGAGCAAATATGTGTTTTAAGTTAAAACATCAACGAAAGTACCACCGAGATTAGGAGGCCTAACATTGTTTTCTTTCAGAAACGAGTCGACTCTCTCTTTAATTTCATCAAATGATGCCTTAGTCTCTTTTAAAGAACTAACTTCTGCAAGTATGGTTGATAATTTATCCTCTGTTAGCTGAGATATTACACCCTTGTTACTAAGAGGACCAGTAGTTGGTATACTTCTGCCAATTTGACTGGGAGGGGTTATTCCATTGTCTTCTAAAAAGCCATCAACTACTTCTCTGATTTCCTCAAAGCTTTCACCATCCCTTTCAAGAACACTTATGGTGTTAAGTATTGAAGATCTTTGTGTATCGGACAAACTTTGCCCAAACTTTTCAATAACTTGAGTGTGCGCAGTGGGCCTAATAGACTTATTAGCTAAAGCTGTACCTTGACCTAGGCCACCTACTGACTGAAACGATGTTTCCATTTAAAACCTTTAAANACAATAAAATTGGACANTCAATGGAATTATTCGACAAAACTAAATATTTCTTTAACAATATATCATAATGAAATTAAAACTCCACCTATATTATTGTTTTTTTTAAATTTTATTTTAATTTCCAGCTTATNTTAGTAAATTATTTGTAATTTAAACCTAAGCTAATCCTTTTTAAACCGTTTTTTTAAACAACTGTTCCTCATTAATTTTTCATGCTCTTCAGCTGTTCTTTTCTTTTTTTTTAGTATTGAACCATCATCCTTGTAGATAATGTCAGTAAATTGTCTGCCTGATTTTTTTTCCGCATAGAACTTAACCATTTCAGCTTCTACACAATTTTCCACTTCTCCAGCGCAAGAAAGTAAAAAAAAAGGTAACAAAAATATGAGAAATTTTGACATATTAATATTTAAAATATCACTAATCCTAAGTAAATTTTTTTTCACAACAACTTTTTCATTAAAATAACATAAACAATTAATTACTTATTTTGTCTTGCAAAGCGGAAAGACTTTATGCATAAANTACAAAAAAATCCACCAGTAATTAAAAACATTATCCTTGTGAAATCCGCCCAGAAGTTTACAAAAATATCACCACTATTGACAAATTTTATTAATATTTGTAAACCACTAATAAAAATAATGAAGCCAAAGACAACTACTATATGCATAAATATTTTGTATTTTTTTGGTATTTTAAATGACATAAAGGTTGGGATCAATATACATAAACCTAAAACAGATGGAATAAATGAAGTAAGTGATTGACTTTCACTTAAATAACTTACAACAAACCCCCAAACTATTAAGAAAAAACTGTAAATATAAGATATNTTTATCATATTCAAACCAAAAATTTTAAATTCTTTGTTTTCAACACTCATGACGACTACTTTCTTTTTTTCAAAGTCATTGATAATATTATCAGCAATTCATAATTACATTTAATGATTGCTATNTCAAAATTATGTTAATTTTATGTCAAATGAATAGATTTTATTTTTGTATAAGGTGATTTATGGCTTCATTTATGGATGACGAACCCAAAGACGATGAGAATCAAGGCAACATACATACAATTTACACAAACATTTGTTTAACTCTAATTGTTATATGTTTAGTGATTATTGCAGTCACCTCAATCTTAGAGGTAACTGTTAACAATTCAGGCCATGGTNCTGGAATTAAAAAGATTTCAATATGTGACCCTCAAAATGGACGTTGTGCAAAAGTTAATGCTGGCAGAAGATTAGAAACGACAAATTAATAATTCATAAAAGCTTAAAACACTGAAATTATTTATTTTTCGATCCAAGCTAAAATAAAGCAAAGTAATTTACCTTCTAAAAACACATCTTATCAACACCATTTACATGAATATAATCATAAAGATTTAATCAAATTACCTACTAGCTCTCTAATTTAACTTTAAATGTTATTAACTGTGATTCAAAATTTAAATAGTACTTATTAAGGATGAAATAATGCGAAATATTTTTTTTAATATAGTTTTATCAATTACAACATGTTTGTTCGTAACACCAACTTATTCAAATAATTTTGATGTGAAGTTTAATAAAATTTTAAAATCAGATCATAGGTCTCAAACTAATAAAGCCAGAGACAAATTCAGAAACCCAAAGCAAACTCTTGAATTTTTTGGTCTGAAACCCGACACAAATGTTATGGAGATCACTCCTGGAAAAGGTTGGTATACGGAAATAATAGCCCCATTTGTAATGGAAGATGGAACTTTTAATAGTGTAATTTATGAAGTTAGTGAAAATTCTAAACCTTATTTTAAAAAATTAGATAAATTTTACAGATCAAAACTAAAAGAACGTCCAGATATATATAAAAATGCAAAATTAATAACAATTGATCCAAAAAATCCGAAGTTCAACCTCAACAAAAAAGTTGATATGGTTTTAACTTTCAGAAATGTTCACAATTGGGCAAAAGCAAAATCTGCTGATTCAATGTTTAAGTTTTTTTTTAGCTCTCTGAAAAGTGGAGGGGTTTTTGGTGTTGTAGAACATAGAGCCCTCAAGGAAACACCCATTCAAGAACAAATTCGTTCAGGATACATGACAGAGAAATATGTAATAGAGCTGGCAAAACAAGTTGGATTTGAATTTATTTCTTCATCTGAAATAAATTCAAATCCTAAAGACACAAAGAAACACTCTGGTGGAGTTTGGACACTACTCCCTAATTTAAGAGGTGTAAATGAAAGTGAAAAAGTAAAGTATTCTCTGATAGGAGAGTCTGACAGGATGACATTAAAATTTCTCAAACCTTAGCATTGCATTCTACTTAGCTAAACATCAGTAATTATTAATTACAGAAATAAAAATAATTTGTAACATGGCTAGGATCATGAAATTCAGAAAACACAAGTTTGCGATCACTATATCGAAAATATAATACAAAGTCATCATTTTTACTTACTGCAGTAATTTCATTTTTGTCATTTTTCACTATTTTATAATCAATCAGCGATGTCACACCATTAACCCTAACAGTTTGCTCGACTTCAAACTTATCCATTCTTAATAAAACTGGTTCGCTTATNAGTTTTAAAACTTCTTGATTTTCCTCCGATGGACTATTTTCTATTTCTGATGATTCAACAAATGAAATAGAGTCGACTTTTTTCTTAAATTCGCAAAAGTATTCATCTGCATAACAATTTTGTAAAAGAAGGAATTGAAAAATTATGAATAGATTTTTCATAAAGATTCATTTATCAGGTTTTAAAAATAATTTATTATTTAACAACTATTTTTCCTCTCATCCCCATATCTTTGTGTTCCATGTCAGCTATTTTATCCAAAACTCTACAATGTAGGTCATCGAAGACTCCAGTCTTGATTGGTATAAGCCACCATTCAACAGAAAAACCAGGAAAAACCTCTACTTCCTTAATATGTCCCTTTATCTCTGCGATTTTATTCGTGCCATCAACAACTTGAACTTTGCGAGTAAAAACGGCATCTGGAAATTTCAAGGAACTAAAATAATGTTTATTCGGACTATTATTTTTCAATATCAACTTGTACAAAATCCCAGTTTCAAGTTCAATTTCAGCTGGAGAAAAAAAATGGCTACTTCCTGGTTTGCTTACAAAGTTTATTTTGACTTCTTGTGGTTTTTGTCTAGTTAAATCACCTTTAGAGTAAGCCAAGTTTTGAAAAAATATTAATAGTATGCTTATTATAATCTTTTTCATTTAATATCCTCATAAACATAGTACGACTGATTTAATTTAAATATAATTATATTTTATATAAATTTTTAATTTTTTATATCCATACATTAAAATTCTAATCCATGCTTTTACCAGTTTACCCATCAACTTCTCGAAATCGCAATCCAATTTTATGCATACTAAAAAAACATCTTCCATACAAAGGAAAAGTTCTTGAGACAGCTTCTGCAACAGGCGAACATATTATTTTTTTTGCAGAAAAATTTCCTTACTTACAATGGCACCCATCCGACAAATCTGATAAATATTTTTGGGCAGTCAAAAAAAGAGGAGATTCATTACATAATGTACAAGAACCAATATGTGTTGATCTTACTTCAATTTCCCGTGTCGAATTAAAACCAGAATTTAATGCAGTATTAAATATCAATATGATTCATATTTCACCGTGGGAGGCTTGTAGAGGATTATTTAAACTATCGAGCACAGTCGTCATAAAAAATGGTTTAATTTTTCTATATGGACCTTTTAAAGAAAAAAATAAAAAACTTGCGAGTACAAATATCGACTTTGATACTCAACTACAATCACAAAATCCAAATTGGGGAATTCGTTTATTAGATGATGTTGTTACAGTAGCAGAGGAGTTTGGATTTATCCTGCTGGAAAAATACCAAATGCCTTCGAATAATCTTTCAATTGTTTTTCAAAAGTCAACGTGATTGATCTTAATTTATTAAGTTTACTAATAACTAAAGTCAAATTATTTAATTCTTGATATTCCAACTAAATCCCTAACTTTTGCTATCATTTCAGTTGCAATAGGCTTTACCTTTTTGGCTCCCAAATCCAATAAGTCATTAACTAAATTTTTATTTTTTTCAAATTCAAAATATTTTTCTCTAATTGGACTGAGTTTAGTGTTCATTAACAAAAATAACTTTTTTTTAGCATCACCCCATGAAATTCCGTCAGCATATTCATCCTTAAAAATTAATTGTTCTTGTTCGGACGAGAAACTTTCATAAAGTTTAAAAAGACTACAGTTACTCGGATCTTTTGGCTCGCCAGGCTCTAAAGAATTTGTTATGATTTTTGCGATTGATTTCTTCAAGGTTTTTTCATCTGATAATAAAGGAATTATATTATTATAAGACTTGCTCATCTTTCTTCCATCTAGCCCCGGAACTATACTGCCTTTTTTTTGAACTATTGCCTCTGGAAGATCAAATAGTTTACCAAAAAGATGATTAAATCTTATTGCAATATCCCTTGTCATTTCAAGATGTTGTATTTGATCCTGGCCAACAGGTACGTGAGTAGAATTAAATATCAAAATGTCTGCTGCCATTAACACTGGATATGAAAATAATCCCATACTTACACCTTTATCCTCATCACTTTTATTATCAGCAGTAATGGCTTTATACGCATGGGCTCTATTCATTAGTCCTTTAGATGTTATACAACTTAAAATCCAATTCAACTCAGTAATTTCAGGAATATCAGATTGTCTATAGAAAAATGATTTTTCAACATCGAGCCCCGATGAAAGCCAAGCTAATGCNACNTCTGAAACTGAGGATTTAATTTTTTGTGTGTCATGTGTTTTGATGATGGAATGATAATCAGCCAGAAAAAAGAAAGATTCATCATTAGTCTTGGCCAATTCAAGGCTAGGTTTAATGGCACCCAAATAATTTCCAATATGAGGTGTTCCTGAAGTAGTGATGCCAGTCAAAATTCTTTTCATATTACAATTATAGCTACATTTGGATAAGATTAATAAAACCAAAAAAAAAGTAAATACCGACCGATATAAATTCAAAAACAGTTATTATATTAAGTGTTATTTTTTTTAGCTATTTGAATGAGTCTAAAAAAAACTTAAACAAACATANTCACNCNAAAATATTTCAGTTTTTAACATAAATAATGACTAAATATTAAAATATATAAAAACATAATTTAAATAGGAAATAGGAAAATTAACAAGCACACGCATTTGGAATTAGAATTTTTATTAGCCCTAAATAAAAATATTCATTTAAAACCTTTTTTAGATAAACCATATGGACTTAATCTATTGTTTCTACTTGATACACTAGAAAATGAAGAATCTGACAATGGAATTGAAGATACATTTGACAAGATTTTAATTTCTAAACCAAAGAAATTAGCTTTTGTTCAGTACTCTACTCATTTGGCTAAAATTGATGCCATTACAGTAAATTCTTCACCAATAAAAAAAAGTAAGAAAAATATGAGGCTAAGCAAGAAGTCAAAGAAAGCATTGATTAGTGTCAGAAAAAAATTTAATGTCAAGCTTATATAAAAATTTAAAAGTAAATTTTAATAATCACTTTCATACTAAATATCACAATATAAATCACTTTTATAATGTAGCAAGTTACATATTTATACTTTACTCAAAAAATTTCCAAATTTTTTATAACCAAACACAATTATAGAGTCCACGCAACTTCACTCGTCAACAATTGGAAGAAAAAGTGTGAAATAGCTATCTGTGAATGAGAATATTATCTGGCACATTCAGTATTAAATCGAATAAAGAAACGCAAAATTCTTACATTAGAGCGCCGAAGAATTTATATATTAAAAAAAATTTTAAAAGTTCAAAAGAGTTGATATAGAAATAGGCTCATACTATCTCTACACATATGATGTAATTTTTTTTAAAAAAATTGCTAAACAATTTTTATGAAATAAAAAAATTTATCTATTGAAACAGATAAGCAACCAAGATAAATATTAAAATTAATTTAAAAATATAAGGATTTTAAGAAGCAAGTACGAACATTGGGACAAAAAGTTAGCGCACTAATTTTTATTACTATAACTATAGTATTTAAAATGTTTAAAGTTCATGATAGTGTTGAATTAAAAGTTTTCCTAGTACATGATATGAGCAAATCATCTATACAAACTTACTATTAAATTTTACATGACTGGAAGTTTACTATATGACAAAGAAAAAAACTGAAAGCTCATCACTTCTTTACGCCGCTGCTTCGAGATTGGCTGCAAAAAATAAGAAAAAAAAAGAAAAACAGGAAATAAATTATAAAGTAGCTGAAAGTGGCAAGAAGATAAAAAAATAAGCTTTATAAGGTAGGATTTAAAAACAATAAGCCCTACTCAATATTGCTATTTTTTTATCCGTTGTAACGCAATTTTTACTTTNNTNTGAGTTTTAGAACTNAACCAGTTCTTCACAAGGACACCATGATCAAAATTCGAATTNGATGAAAAAGTNTTTTTCAATCTGCAAAAAGGATCACCAGCNTCAATATAGAAGTTGGCTAGTTTTTTTGCCTTCAACAATGCAAGTTCTGTTGCTTTCTTTTTGCCAATGAAAGGGTTCCTGATATATTCATTAGTCAACCCTCTATCAAACGCCTGCCGTGGTGAATAAAGTTTGCACTGAGAGGCAATCTCAAATAAAAAGTTTGGGTTGATAGTAGTTGAAAGTATAGATAATATTGATTTAGGAAGATCTAAACTTAAGGCCATTTCGTTGAGACCCATACGATGAAAACCAAACATACCATATCGATAATCGCAGGCAAGAGCTAATAAACATCCACCAGCAATTGCATGTCCACTTACAATACTAAATACAGGACCTGAAAAATTCCTTATCGCAATTAATAGATTAATAAAAGTTCTAAATATTTCAGAAACTTCATCCTCATTTGCATTTACCAAATCAACTAAATTTAAGCCCGCACTAAATATTGCATTGTTACCTAATAAAATTACACCTTTACAATTCTCATAATCTAATTCACTTATAAGTTGTTGTTGTCGTTTTAAGGTTAGTAAATTTGGACCGCTCGCTCCTAGATGTATAAATTTAATTTGGCCCTCAAAATGAATCTTCATAGTAAATAGAAAAAAAGTAAAAATTACTTAAGTTTTAATAATAAACTATTTTATTAATAATCCACTGAAAGTTTAATTTTGAATTAATCATGACTTTTATGGGCACCAAAACCTCTTCTTTTTCTGACTATTTTTTTTGAATCAATAGAACCAAAACCTCTTCTGGAGCCAATCATATTTCCAGACTTGTCTTTAGGATCAGAACTAGGATCATGAGTATACTTCCTCAATATAAAACCCATACCTTTTTTTGTAGCAAAGATTATGGATACAAGGCCATATCCATTAATGCAACCAAAAATAAAAAGTAAAATATTTGTCATTTATATTTTTACATTATTTTAATAATTATAAAATTTTGAAGAAAAAATAACTTTAAAAATCCCACAATGGTTATTGTCTTAGTTTAAATACATAATTATATGTACAGTATTTAGTACTTTAATAAAGACATAGTCAATTTTATTAATGAAGTTATGATTGTCAAGCTTAATTTTAATTTGTACAAAAGATTTATATTTGCAAAAATTTGGCTAGTCTATAAAAATTTAGTATTTTTGCCAATCAAAAGAATATCTGTCATCACAAAATTTTATTTACTGGTTAAAAATTTTTGTGAAAGTTAAAATGTCTCTTGAAAATTTTATTTTGAAATAATTGAATTATCAACTAATATATAAGATCTTTATTTTTTAGAATATTCAAATGAACAAGAAAAAAATAATAAAAAAATTGACTCAAATTTTTGATCTTGAATTATCTGGTGTGATTAGATACACACACTATTCACTAATGATTTTTGGTCCAAA
>NHFB01000040.1 GCA_002170285.1 Betaproteobacteria bacterium TMED100 | reverse complement strand
TATGTAGTGTTGGCTTCTGCAAAACCATAATCAATATCTGCTTTTAAAGTGTGCAATGGAACCCTTCCTTCTCTGTACCATTCTCGTCTTGCTATTTCAGCGCCATTCAACCTGCCAGCGCTCATAATTTTTACTCCCTGTGCACCTAAACGCATAGCATTTTGCATGGCTCTTTTCATGGCTCTACGGAACATGATTCTTTTTTCCAATTGCTGAGTTATGCTTTCAGCAATAAGTTGCGCGTCTACTTCTGGCTTTCGGATTTCCTCAATATTGACATGAACAGGAACACCCATCATCGAGGCTAACTTTGTTTTCAATGCCTCAATATCTTCACCTTTTTTTCCAATCACGACACCTGGACGCGCGCTGAATATGGTTATTCTGGCATTCTTAGCAGGTCTTTCAATGAGTACACGACTGACAGCTGCCGTTTTTAGTTTTTTCTTTAGAAACTGCCTTACTTTGACATCCTCATTCAACATTCTAGCGAAATCTTTATGTCCTGCAAACCAACGTGAATTCCAATTTCTAGTTACTGGAAGTCTGAAGCCGGTTGGTTGAATTTTTTGTCCCATTGTAGTCTCCGTCTATTTAATTCCGACGGTCAGAAATATATGACACGTTGGTTTTTCAATTCGATCACCCCTACCTTTTGCCCTTGCAGCAAACCTTCTGAGTTTAGTTCCTCTTTCTACAAAAACTTTCTCAACATAAAGTTCATCAATATCAGACCCATCATTATGTTCTGCATTTGCAATTGCTGATTCTAATACTTTACGAATAATGGAGGCTGCTTTTTGTGGCATAAATTTTAAAATATCTAATGCTTTTTCAACTGGTTTTCCACGGATAAGATCGGCAACTAACCTACCCTTTTGTGCAGATAATCTTATTCCTCTTACGGATGCATTAGTAGAAGCCATTTTTAAACCTTATTAATTGTTTTTAATTTAATTAGAAAAATAAAGAACATNTTATCTTTTTACTTTTTTATCCACCGCATGACCCCTGTATGTTCTTGTCAACGAAAATTCTCCAAGTTTATGCCCAACCATATTGTCAGTTATAAAAATTGGTAAGTGTTGTTTTCCGTTATGTACAGAAATTGTAAGACCAACAAACTCAGGAAGTACAGTTGATCTTCTTGACCATGTTTTAATGGGTCTTTTATCCCTTGAAGCCTGAGCGACTTCAACTTTTTTTACCAAATGCGTATCAACAAAAGGTCCTTTTTTGGCTGATCGTGACATTTAAACTACCCTTTCCTTTTTCTACGATCTACTAAAATCATAGAGTTAGTTCTCTTATTTCGTCTTGTCTTGAAACCCTTGGTTGGAGTTCCCCAAGGACTAACTGGCCCCCCAGATGCCGCAGTCTTGCCCTCACCTCCACCATGGGGGTGATCGACTGGATTCATAACAACCCCCCTAACTGTTGGCCTAATACCTCTCCACCTAGTAGCTCCAGCTTTCCCTAACTGGCGTAAATTGTGTTCTCCATTACCAACCTCTCCCAGTGTAGCTCTACAATCTACATGAACTTTTCTAACTTCACCAGATCTTAAACGTAATTGGGCAAATTGACCTTCTTTTGCTAGTAATTGAACAGAGGCTCCTGCTGATCGAGCCAACTGAGCACCTTTTTTTGGCATCATCTCTATGCAATGAATTGTAGATCCAACTGGGATGTTTCTTAAGGGGAGACAATTACCGATTTTAATTTGGGCTTCTGATCCGTTAGAGACTTCTTCACCATTTTCAAGACCTTTAGGGCAAATTATATATCTACGTTCACCATCTTTATAGAGTAATAACGCTATATTGGCGCTTCTATTAGGGTCATATTCTATTCTTTCAACAACAGCTGATATTCCATCCTTCATTCTTTTGAAGTCAATTTTCCTGTAGTGTTTTTTATGACCGCCACCTTTGTGTCTAACCGTAATTCTTCCAGCGTTATTTCTACCAGCTTTACTTGACTTGGACTCAACTAATGACGGAAAGGGTTTGCCTTTGTGCAAGCCATCTCTGGAAATTTGAACGACACCTCTACGACCAGGTGAGGTAGGCTTCATTTTTATTGTGGCCATTTAATTAGTACTCCCAGCAAAGTTAATTTCTTCACCGTCTGCCAAACAAACATATGCTTTTTTTGTATGGTCCCTGCGACCTTTAGTGTTGCCGTATCTTTTAACTTTTCCTTTAGAGTTAAGTATCTGGACAGAGTCCACCTTTACCTTAAAAAGCAATTCGACAGCTTTTTTTACTTCTAATTTGGTTGCATTTCTTCTGACTTTAAATACAGTCTGGTTAAAACCCTCTCCAACCATCGTTGATTTTTCAGAAACTACAGGCCCTAATAATATGTTGAATAATTTAGTTGACTTCACGTAAACATACTTTCTATCTTTGGTATAGCTTCGGTTGAGATTAATATTTTTGTGCATTTAGTAAGAACAACTGGGTCCAAAGCTTCAGGCGATATGACAAATAAGTTTGGAATATTACGAGAAGCAAACTTTAAATTTTCATCCACTGACTTACAAACTATTAAAGTTCTGGAGGATAAGCATTTACTAATGGTTTTTAAAAAGTTTTTTGTTTTGGGATTTTCTAAATTAATTTCGTCAACAACTGATATTCTTTCTTCCCTAACCAACTGAGAAAGTATTGATTTGATACCTGCTTTGTACATTTTTTTGTTAATTTTTTTTGTAAAATTTTCTTCTGGCGAACTAGGAAAATGCTGACCGCCTCCCCTCCAAAGAGGGCTAGCAGCTGTTCCTGCCCTGGCTCTGCCAGTTCCTTTTTGCTTCCATGGTTTTTTGGTAGAACATTTAACCATACTACGATCTTTTTGAGCCCTGTTGCCGCCTCTAGCATTAGATTGATATGAAACCAAAATCTGATGGATTAATGANTCGTTATAAGAATGATTGAAAACACTGTCGTTTACATCAACAGTTTTAATTTTCTTACCCTCTTTATTTATGTGATCTAAATTCATCTCAATATTCCTNGTTCCAACTTAGAGTGATTTNTCTAGCGTNACTCTGACAGCTGGCCTAACAATTACNTGCCTTCCTTTTGAGCCGGGAACTGCACCCTTTACAAGTAACAAATTTCTTTTTTCGTCTATACGAACAAGAGTCAAGTTTTGGGTGGTTACTTTATCGGTGCCCATATGGCCTGCCATTCTTTTGCCTTTNAAAACCCTTCCTGGGTCTTGGCACATACCTATTGACCCAGGAGCTCTATGAGAAATAGAATTTCCATGCGTTGTTCTTTGGGACGAAAAACCGTGTCTTTTAATTGCTCCCTGAAACCCTTTGCCTTGAGTAACTCCGGTGACATCAATCAACTGGCCCTCTTTAAAAACAGAGGGTGAAATTACTGAACCAATCTTAGGAAACTCTGTATTCGATGATTTTTCAGAAACCCTAAATTCTTTTAAGAAAGATAATGGTTCCACACTAGCTTTAGAAAAGTGTCCCGCAAGACTCTTAGTTGTTCGACTCTTCTTCTTGTTTCCAAAACCAACTTGGATACTATTATACCCATCATTTTTTAAGGTTTTAACTTGTGTCACAGTGTTTCCAGAAACATCCAAAACAGTTACAGGCACGCTTTGGCCGTCGCTCAAAAAAAAACGGGTCATCCCGATTTTTCGGCCTAGTAAGCCCAATGACAGACCATTAATATCGATATTTTTAGAAGTATCTTGTTCTGAAGACATAACCTAATTCCTAGAATTCAAACTATTAATTAACACGAAGAAAAGCCTTTAAGTTTAACCCTTATATGTAAGTGAAATCAATAACTTTAAGACTAAATATTAAACTATTGGAGTTTAATTTCTACATCTACGCCTGCTGGCAAATCTAATTTCATGAGGGCGTCAACAGTTTTATCCGTTGGCTCAATAATATCCATTAACCTTAAGTGAGTTCTTAATTCAAATTGATCTCTTGAGGTTTTGTTAACATGGGGGCTTCTCAAAACATCTAATCTGCGAATTCTCGTAGGTAAAGGTAGTGGTCCCCTTACGACAGCACCTGTTCTTTTTGCTGTTTCAACAATTTCAAGGGCAGACCGATCAATAAGTTTGTAGTCAAAGGCCTTAAGTCGTATTCGAATTTTTTGATCCATTTTTAACCTTATTGAGTAACTTTAGACACGACTCCGGCGCCGACTGTACGACCACCCTCTCTTATAGCAAATCGTAATCCCTGTTCCATTGCTATTGGGGCTATTAATTCCACGCTCATTTTTACATTATCCCCAGGCATGACCATCTCAGTTCCCTCTGGAAGAGCCACTGAACCTGTCACATCTGTTGTTCTAAAATAAAACTGAGGCCTATAATTCGCAAAAAACGGTGTATGGCGACCTCCTTCATCTTTAGAAAGTACATATACCTCACATTCAAACTTAGTATGAGGAGGTATTGATCCAGGCTGACACAAAACTTGCCCTCTCTCTACTTCATCACGCTTAGTACCTCGAAGTAATACCCCAACATTATCTCCGGCCTGACCTTGGTCAAGTAACTTACGAAACATTTCTACACCTGTACAGGTCGTTTTGGTAGTGTCACGAATACCAACTATCTCAATTTCTTCTCCTACCTTTATAATACCGCGCTCAACTCTACCAGTAACAACAGTTCCACGACCAGAAATAGAAAAAACATCTTCAATAGGCATCAAAAAGGCGCCATCTATTGCCCTTTCTGGCTCTGGAATATGACTATCAAGAGCACCAGCTAACTGAGTAATAGCTTCCTCCCCCATAGGGCCTTTATCGCCCTCTAATGCTAACTTGGCCGAACCTTTGATTATAGGAGTATCATCACCAGGGAAATCATATTTTGAAAGAAGCTCCCTTACCTCCATCTCCACCAACTCTAACAACTCCTCATCATCCACCATGTCACACTTGTTTAAAAAAACAACAATGTAAGGAACACCCACTTGACGAGCCAAAAGAATATGTTCTCTTGTTTGGGGCATTGGACCGTCAGCAGCATTAACCACCAAAATTGCTCCATCCATTTGAGCAGCACCAGTAATCATGTTTTTTACATAATCTGCATGCCCAGGACAATCTACATGAGCATAATGACGACCCTCTGTCTCATACTCTACGTGAGCAGTATTAATAGTAATTCCACGCGCCTTTTCTTCAGGGGCAGCATCAATATCAGCATAGTCCTTGGAATCACCACCAAACTTATTTGATAAAACAGCTGTAATAGCCGCAGTTAATGTGGTTTTACCATGATCAACGTGCCCAATAGTGCCGACATTTACATGTGGCTTTGTTCGCTCAAACTTACCCTTGGCCATCTCCGGCTTCCTTCCATTTTTTAATCAAAATTAATTTTTCAAAACATCTAAATTACTGTTGTCTACTAGTAATAACTGCTTCGGCTACATTTCGAGGCGCTTCAGAATAATGTTTAAATTCCATTGTATAAGTAGCCCTTCCCTGAGTAAGTGACCTAAGTGTGGTTGAATAACCAAACATCTCAGCTAAAGGGACTTCTGCTTTAACAGCCTTGCCACCTCCCATAATATCTTCCATACCTTGAACCATTCCTCTTCTTGAAGACAAATCGCCCATAACTGTTCCAGCGTACTCTTCAGGTGTTTCAACTTCTACAAACATCATTGGCTCTAGAAGAACGGCGCTTCCCTTTTTCATTCCGTCCTTAAATGCCAAAGAACCCGCGAGCTCAAAGGCTATCTGTGAGGAGTCTACATCATGAAATGATCCATCATAAAGAGTTACCTTAACGTCAACAACAGGAAACCCAGCGAGTACACCAGAATTCATGGTGTCCTTTATGCCCTTATCTACCGATGGAATATATTCTTTAGGGACAACTCCACCTTTTATCGAGTCTATAAATTCGTAACCATTACCCTCAGTTTGAGGCTCTATTTTTATCCATACATGCCCGTATTGTCCCTTTCCACCGGATTGTTTGATGTATTTACCTTCAATCTCAATCGGCTTCTTAAGTGTTTCTCTGTATGCAACCTGAGGCTTGCCAACAGAAGCATCAACATTGAATTCACGCCTCATTCTATCAACAAGAATTTCTAGATGAAGTTCACCCATACCAGCAATAATAGTTTGGCCAGATTCCTCATCTGTTTTTACTCTAAATGAAGGGTCTTCTCTAGCTAGCCTACCTAAGGCTAACCCCATTTTTTCTTGGTCAGCCTTCGTTTTGGGTTCNACAGCCTGAGCTATAACTGGTTCAGGAAACACCATCTTTTCAAGAACTATTTCGGCTTCACCATCACATAAAGTTTCTCCAGTTGTAACATCTTTCAGACCAACGACGGCCGCAATGTCNCCGGCTAGCACTTCTGTAAGTTCCTCTCTGTTATTAGCATGCATTTGAACAATTCTACCCACCCTTTCTTTTTTGCCTTTGACAGAATTGTAAACAGCTTCTCCTGACTTCAAAACACCAGAATAAACTCTAATAAAAGTAAGTTGCCCAACAAATGGGTCAGTCATTAATTTAAATGCAAGAGCAGAAAACTTTTCGCTGTCGGAGGCTGTTCTGCTAGCTACCTTATCATCACCAACAGTTCCTTGAATTGCTGGAACATCNACTGGGCTGGGCATAAAATCGATGACAGCATCCAACATTCTTTGNACACCTTTGTTTTTAAANGCGGTTCCACAAAGCATTGGCTGAATTTCACCAGAAATAGTTCTTTTCCTAATTCCTTCTATGACCTCATCTTCAGATAAATCGCCTTCCTCCAAATACTTATTCATTAGCTCTTCATTTGCTTCTGCGGCTGACTCAACCATCTTTTCTCTCCAAGAAGATGCCTCGTCAATTAAATCAGCAGGAACATCCGCGTAAGAAAAGGTAGTTCCCATATTTTTTTCATCCCACAATATGGCTTTCATTTTAATCAAGTCAACAACTCCCTTAAAGTTTTCCTCAGAGCCAATGGGTATTACTACTGGCACAGGACTAGCCTTCAAGCGAATCTTTAATTGGTCATGAACTTTGAAGAAATTTGCACCAGTTCTGTCCATTTTGTTGACAAACGCAAGTCTTGGAACATTGTATTTATTTGCCTGCCTCCAAACAGTTTCAGATTGTGGTTGAACACCGCCAACGGCACAATAGACCATGCAAGCGCCATCAAGAACCCTCATTGACCTTTCAACCTCAATTGTAAAATCTACGTGACCCGGTGTATCAATAATNTTAATTCTATGTTCAGGTAAACTTGCACTCATGCCTTTCCAAAAGCAGGTTGTGGCTGCAGAAGTAATCGTTATTCCACGCTCTTGTTCTTGCTCCATCCAATCCATTGTTGCAGCACCGTCNTGTACCTCACCAATCTTGTGGTTGATACCTGTATAGAACAGAATCCTTTCGGTTGTAGTAGTTTTTCCGGCATCAATGTGAGCACTGATTCCGATGTTTCTGTATCTCTCGATTGGTGTTTTGCGTGACATTTTTTGGGTTATCTGTTTACTTAAAATCTAAAATGAGAAAATGCTTTGTTGGCTTCGGCCATTCTGTGAACTTCATCTTTTTTCTTTATTGCTCCACCCTTGCCTTCTGAGGCCTCTAATATTTCATTTGCAAGTCTGAGCTTAATCGACTTTTCAGATCTTTTCTTGGAAGCTTCTCTCAACCATCTCATTCCTAATGCCATCCTTCTAGATGGACGAACCTCAACAGGAACTTGGTAGTTTGCACCTCCAACTCTTCTGCTTTTTACCTCAACTATAGGNTTGCAGTTGGACAACGCTTGTTGAAAAACTTCCATAGGATCCTTCTTNGCATTTTTTTCAATAAAACTAAATGCTCCATAAACAATACCTTCTGCTACGGCTTTTTTNCCGTGNAACATNACAACGTTGACGAATTTCGAAACGTCAACATCTTTATACTTGGGATCTGGAAGAATTATTCTTTTTGGTACTTCTCTGCGACGAGGCATATAGTCAAAACCTTTCAAAAATACAACAACTATAAATACTTATAATAAAATCACTTAGTTCGTTTAGCACCGTACTTCGATCTAGCCTGCTTTCTATCTTTTACACCCTGTAAATCAAGAGAACCCCTAACTACATGGTATCTCACTCCTGGCAAATCTTTGACTCTTCCGCCACGTATAAGTACAACTGAGTGCTCCTGCAAATTATGTCCCTCTCCACCTATATAACTTATAACNTCAAAACCGTTCGTTAGCCGAACTTTTGCAACTTTTCTTAATGCAGAATTTGGTTTTTTAGGAGTAGTTGTATATACGCGCGTGCATACACCTCTTCTCTGGGGACAAGACTCGAGGGCGGGACTTTTGCTTTTTTCAAAATCCCTAATTCGAGGTTTTTTTACTAGCTGATTAATAGTNGGCACGTTTATCTCTCATAAAATACAAAGCCTTCTATTNTCTACTAACATATTGTTTTGTGTCAAGTTTCTCAGCANCTGTANACTACTCTTTTGAGATTGAACCATCTTCAGCAGGTTTAACCCCCTCAGCAGATGGCTCCATAGGTGTCTCGAAAAGAGCTTCGGCATCCAAAGCCGCTTGCTCAGCAAGTGTTTTGGCTTCAGCAGCTTCAGTTACTTCTCTTTGTTTACGAGCGGCATGGTAGCTGAGACCAGTTCCAGCAGGAATAAGCCTACCCACGATCACATTCTCTTTCAAACCACGTAAATCGTCTTTCTTGCCCATAATTGCAGCCTCAGTCAACACACGTGTCGTTTCTTGAAATGATGCGGCAGATATAAACGAATCAGTAGACAATGAAGCTTTGGTAATACCCAAAAGCATATTTATAAAAGTAGCAGGTTTTTTGTTTTCTGAGACCATAGCCTCGTTTTCTGCATACAACTCAGAGCGCTCAACCTGCTCACCAGGTATAAACCTTGTATCACCTGCGTCGTCAATAGTCACCCTCCTCAGCATTTGTCGAACTATTACCTCAATGTGCTTATCATTGATCTTCACACCTTGTAGTCTGTAAACATCCTGAACTTCATTAATGATATAAGTTGCCAATGCCTCAACACCCTTAAGTCTTAAAATATCTTGTGGGTCCGCTGGACCATCGACTATTAACTCNCCAGCGTTAACTATTTGGCCGTCATGGACNAGTATATTTTTTTCCTTTGGAATAAGAAACTCATGAGACTCACCNTCAGTTTCAGTTATTACCAGCCTTTGTTTACCTTTTGTATCCTTACCAAAAGATACCGTACCAGTAACCTCTGCCAAAACNCCTGCATCCTTAGGGGAGCGAGCCTCAAATAATTCAGCAACGCGTGGCAATCCTCCGGTTATATCTCTTGTTTTTTGAGACTCATGAGGGATCCTCGCCAAAACCTCTCCCACTGAAATATCTTGCCCATCCTTAACTGTNATTAAGGCACCTACCGGGAAACTAATATTAACAGCATGATCGGTACCAGGAATTTTTACATCATTACCAGTATTGTCCTTCATCCTCACAACAGGTCTAACGCCTTTTGCAACTGATGCACTTCTTCTTTTTGCATCTATTACAACGAGTGTTGATACACCAGTAACCTCATCTATTTGTCTGGCAACTGTGACTCCCTCCTCGACGTTTTCAAAATTGGCTTTTCCTGCGTGCTCAGCAATGATTGGCCTAGTTAAGGCGTCCCAATTTGCCAAAACTGCACCGGCTTTTACAACATCTCCGTCAATCACAGATAATGTTGCTCCATAAGGAAGTTTATGCCGTTCTTTCTCCCTGTTAGCTTCGTCAAATATTAAAACCTCACCAGATCTTGATATTACAACTGGCTCATTTTTTGAGTTGGTTACGTATCTCATAGTATTGGAGAAACGTACGGTTCCATTAGACCTTGCTTCAATACCAGAAGCAGCAGCAGTTCTGGACGCGGCTCCTCCAATGTGAAAAGTTCTCATTGTTAGTTGGGTACCTGGTTCACCAATGGATTGGGCGGCTATTACCCCTACTGACTCACCAACATTAACCAAACTACCTCTACCTAAATCTCTTCCATAACACTTTACACAAAGGCCAAATCTAGTCTCACAAGCAAGGGGTGTTCTAACTCTTACTTCATCAATTCCTTTCATCTCAATATCGTTAACCATGTCCTCATCAAGCATGACGCCGGTGGGTATGAGGGTCTCTTGATTTTCAGGATTGACAACGTCGGCAATTGTTACCCTGCCAAGAATTCTATCTTTCAAAGCCTCTATTACCTCACCTCCTTCAACAACAGCTTTCATGGTTATACCCTGAGTAGTTCCACAATCTTCAGTTATAACTACTAGATCTTGAGTTACATCAACCAATCTTCGGGTTAAGTATCCTGAGTTTGCCGTTTTTAATGCTGTATCAGCCAAACCTTTTCTAGCACCGTGTGTAGAGATAAAATATTGAAGCACATTCANACCTTCGCGAAAATTTGCTGTTATTGGTGTTTCAATGATTGAACCATCAGGCTTTGCCATTAAACCTCTCATCCCAGCTAATTGCCTAATTTGGGCAGCAGAACCACGAGCACCAGAGTCAGCCATCATATAAATTGAATTGAAAGAGTCTTGNGGTACGTCTTTTCCGGATCTATTTTTTACTAATTCGCCAGCTAATTGTTCCATCATGGCTTTACCAACTGANTCTCCNGCCCTACCCCAAATATCAACAACTTTGTTATATCTTTCACCCTGAGTAACAAGACCAGAAGCGTATTGTTGTTCAATTTGCTTAACTTCCTTTTCGGAATTTTCCAAAATTTCCACTTTTTCAGGTGGAACTAACATGTCATCAACTGCAATTGACAAACCTGCTTTAGTGGCCAAAGAAAAACCAGATTGTAAGAGTTTGTCGGCAAATATGACAGTAGACCTAAGTCCACACTTTCTGAAAGAAACGTTAATAAGCCGGGAGATCTCTTTTTTCTTGAGAACTACATTTAATTGTCTAAACAACAAACCAGGAGGTAAGATTCTGGATAGCAAAGCTCTACCAGTGGTAGTTTGATATCTTGTTTCTCGCCACAAAACTTCTTTGGTTGATTTATCTATTTCTGACTCTTTAATTCGAACATTTATAATTGAACCAAGCTCAATTTTTTTGGCTAGGTAAGCCCTCTCTACTTCATCCACATTTGAGAAAATCATACCTTCACCCAAACCGTTTACTTTTTCACGTGTCGTGTAATAGAGGCCTAAAACTATATCCTGCGAAGGGACAACAGAGGGCTCTCCATTCGAGGGAAACAATATATTATTTGAGGCCAACATCAACGATCTAGCCTCCATTTGTGCCTCTAATGACAGAGGAACATGAACTGCCATTTGGTCACCGTCAAAGTCAGCATTAAATGCGGCACAAACCAAAGGATGAAGTTGGATCGCCTTACCCTCAATCAAAACGGGTTCAAAAGCCTGAATTCCAAGCCTATGCAAAGTTGGCGCTCTATTTAAAAGTATAGGATGTTCACGAATGACTTCCTCCAGAATATCCCAAACCTCAGGAACCTGTTGTTCAACCAATTTCTTGGCGGCTTTGATGGTTGTTGCCATACCTCTCAACTCTAGCTTGTTAAAAATAAAAGGTTTAAATAATTCCAAAGCCATCAATTTTGGCAAGCCACATTGGTGAAGTTTTAATGTTGGTCCTACGACAATTACAGATCTTCCAGAGTAATCAACCCTTTTACCTAACAAATTTTGCCTGAATCGACCGGCCTTGCCTTTAATCATATCGGCTAGAGATTTTAAAGGTCTTTTGTTGGCACCTGTCATTGCTTTGCCTCTCCTACCATTGTCCAACAAGGAATCTACAGACTCCTGCAACATACGTTTTTCATTGCGAACGATGATATCTGGGGCTTTAAGTTCTAGAAGTCTTTTTAAACGATTATTTCTGTTGATAACTCGACGATATAAATCATTTAAATCAGAAGTTGCAAACCTACCGCCGTCAAGTGGAACAAGTGGACGTAATTCAGGTGGGAGAACTGGTAACACCTCTAAAATCATCCATTCAGGTTTAACGCCTGATTTTAGAAAACCCTCNAGAACTTTAACTCTTTTGGCAATTTTTTTAATTTTGATATCTGAAGAAGTTGTTTCCAGCTCATCTCTTAGTGTTTGAATTTCTCGTTCTAAATTTATTCCATTCAATAGCTTTTTAACCCCTTCAGCTCCCATCAGGGCCTCAAACTCCCCCTGGCCGTACTGTTCACATTTGGCTATATAGTCATCNTCTGTCATGATCTGACCTTTTTTCAAAGGAGTCATTCCTGGGTCTACTACAACAAAAGCTTCGAAATATAAAACTCTCTCAATATCCCTTAACGTCATATCTAAAACCATTCCCATTCTAGATGGCAAAGATTTTAAAAACCAAATGTGAGAAACACAAGTTGACAACTCAATGTGGCCCATTCTCTCTCTTCTAACCCTTGAAAGAGTAACTTCGACTCCACATTTTTCACATACAACTCCACGGTGTTTTAATCTTTTATACTTGCCACACAAACATTCATAGTCCTTAACAGGCCCAAAAATTTTTGCACAAAAAAGTCCTTCTCTTTCTGGCTTGAAAGTACGGTAATTAATNGTCTCNGGTTTTCTTACCTCACCAAAAGACCAGGAGCGTATTTTTTCAGCTGAAGCTAAACCTATTTTNATTGCATCAAATTGCTGTTCTTGCTGGACCTGCTTAAAAAGATCGAGTAATGCTTTCATTTAAATAGCCCCTTTAATCAATTTCTTTCTAAATCAATATCAATACCCAAAGAACGAATCTCTTTGACCAAGACATTAAACGACTCGGGCATNCCTGCATCAATCACATGGTCACCCTTAACTATATTTTCATAAACTTTTGTTCTGCCATTAACATCATCAGATTTGACAGTAAGCATTTCTTGAAGTGTATAAGATGCACCATATGCTTCAAGAGCCCAGACCTCCATCTCTCCAAATCTTTGTCCACCAAACTGAGCCTTACCACCAAGAGGCTGTTGAGTGACAAGCGAGTAAGGACCAGTTGACCTAGCATGCATCTTGTCATCAACCAAATGGTGAAGCTTTAACATATGCATGTATCCAACAGTTACAGCCCTGTCAAACATTTCCCCAGTTCTTCCATCGTAAAGAAATACTTGGGTGCGACTTTTAGTTAATCCAACCTTTTCACTGACCTCATTAGGATATGCAAGCTGAAGCATATTCATTATTTCACTCTCTGCTGCACCATCAAAAACCGGAGTTGCGAAAGGAACACCTTTGGTAAGATTCTTTGCTAATTCAAAAATTTCTTTCTCCGATAATTGATCTAAATCTTCAGCCTTACCGCCACTGTTATACATCTTTTGCATGTATGCTCGTAAATTTTCCAGTGAACTCTGGGCGGCCAACATTTCACCAATTCTATGGCCCAAACCTTTTGCGGCCCAGCCCAAATGAGTTTCCAATATTTGCCCAACATTCATTCTGGAGGGAACACCTAATGGGTTTAGAACTACATCTACAGGCCTGCCATCAGCCATGTAAGGCATATCTTCCACCGGCACAATTCTGGACACAACCCCCTTATTGCCATGCCTTCCTGCCATTTTATCACCAGGTTGAAGTCGACGCTTGACTGCAAGATGGACCTTTACCATTTTTAAAACACCAGGAGGCAACTCGTCACCTTGTTTAAGTTTTTTTTCCTTTTCTTGAAAATCCAAATCAAACTGGTGNCTTTTTTGCTCCAGAGACTCTTTCAAGGACTCTAAAACTCGNGCCTTAGATTCATCTGAAAGACGAATATCAAACCATTGATGNTTGTTTACGCCAGCAAGGTAGTTTTCCGATATGTCTTCTCCTTTGGTCAGGTTATTAGGCCCCCCGTTGGCTTTAGAACCAATAAGCAACCTTTTAGTCCTTTCAAAAGAATCGAACTCTACGATTCTCAACTGGTCGTTTAAATCCTTCCTAAATCGACGTAGTTCACTGTCAATAATTTCTTGAGCGCGTTTGTCACGAACAACACCCTCTCTAGTGAAAACTTGAACATCAATCACTGTGCCACTCATACCCGATGGNACCTTTAAAGAGGTATCTTTNACGTCTGAGGCCTTTTCACCAAAAATTGCTCGTAAAAGTTTTTCTTCAGGTGTTAATTGAGTTTCTCCTTTGGGTGTTACTTTTCCAACCAACACNTCACCTGACTCAACCTCAGCCCCTATAAATACAACGCCAGACTCATCTAATCGNCCTAACTGGGCTTCTGAAAGATTGGAAATATCTCTTGTAATCTCCTCAGANCCTAATTTGGTATCCCTGGCAAGAACAGAAAGTTCCTCAATGTGGATTGAAGTGTACCTATCTTCAGCCACCACTTTTTCAGAGATCAAAATTGAGTCTTCAAAGTTGTAACCATTCCACGGCATAAATGCAACTAACATATTTTGACCCAAGGCAAGCTCGCCTATGTCTGTGGAGGCCCCATCAGCTATAACATCACCAACAACGACTTTGTCACCGGTGACGACTATTGGCCTTTGGTTTATGTTTGTATTTTGGTTTGACCTTGTATATTTAATGAGATTGTAAATATCAACACCAGTTTCACTTGATTGNGTTTCATCATCATTGACTCTAACCACTATTCTTCTTGAATCAATGAAATCAATAATGCCACCCCTTTTTGCTCGAACGACCGTTCCAGAATCTACAGCACAGGTTCTTTCAATTCCAGTTCCAACTAGTGCTTTTTCAGGCTTTAAACAAGGAACAGCCTGCCTTTGCATATTTGATCCCATTAATGCTCGGTTTGCATCATCATGCTCTAAAAAAGGTATTAAACATGCCGCTACAGAGACAATCTGATTTGTAGCAACGTCCATGTACTGAACCTTTTCAGCCCCAGAAAGCGTAGCCTCCCCATTCTCCCTGACGGAAACCAAATCTCCTGTTATGGCTCCTTTTTTGTCCACAGTCGCATTGGCCTGGGCAATAACATACTTTCCTTCCTCAATTGCGGACAAATAAACNATGTCCCCGGTTACATTACAATCAGTAACTTTTCTGTATGGTGTCTCTAAAAAACCATATTCATTTAATCTCGCAAACAAAGCCAAGGAATTTATCAATCCAATATTAGGTCCTTCAGGNGTTTCAATGGGGCATACACGACCATAGTGCGTGGGATGTACATCCCTGACTTCAAAACCTGCCCTCTCTCTTGTTAAACCACCGGGGCCTAGAGCCGAGATTCTTCTTTTNTGTGTTATTTCAGACAAAGGATTAGTTTGATCCATAAACTGAGAAAGTTGTGANGATCCAAAAAACTCTCTAATTGCAGCAGAAATAGGTTTGCTGTTTATTAAATCGTGCGGCATCAAATTATCAGCCTCTGCTTGACCTAGCCTTTCTCTCACTGCTCTCTCAACTCTGACTAAACCAGACCTAAATTGGTTTTCAGCTAACTCACCAACACATCTAACGCGACGATTACCAAGATGATCAATATCATCGATTTCACCCCTTCCGTTTCTGAGTTCAACGAGTAATTTTATTGCATCAATAATGTCTGAGTAACTAAGTGTCATTTCACCTTTAGATTCNTCTCTGTTGAGACGCTTATTGAACTTCATGCGGCCAACTCGTGAGAGGTCATACGTATCAGCACTGAAAAACAATCTATTAAAGAGAGCTTCGACCGAATCCTCGGTTGGAGGCTCACCTGGCCTCATCATCCTATAAATTGCTACTTTTGCAGATAACTGATCGGTTGTATCATCAGATCTCAAAGTTGAAGATATGTAAGAACCGTGGTCTAGATCGTTTGTAAAAATTGTTTTAAATTCCTTGATTTTAGCTTCACGAACTTTAGCCAAAAACTCTTCTGTTATCTCGTCATTGGCCTTTGCTATGATTTCACCAGTTTCCTCGTCAAGAATTGTTGTTGCAATAGTCCGCCCCAAAATATAATCATCAGGAACACTAATCTTAGTAATTTTTGCGGCTTTGAGATCTTTAATGTGTTTTGCATTAATTCTTTTATCTTTGCTTACAATAACTTTCCCACTGTTATCACTAATATCAAATCGAGCTACTTCTCCCTTTAATCGGTCAACAACCAAATCCATTTGAGCACCCTCAGACATCAATCTGAAATGGTCAAAGTGAAAGAAATTTTCTAGGATCTTCTCAACAGAAAGGCCAAGTGCTTTTAATAGAATCGTAATCGGCATTTTTCTTCTGCGATCAATTCTGAAATAAAGAAAATCCTTTGGATCAAACTCAAAATCCAACCATGAACCTCTATATGGGATAACCCTCGCAGAAAACAGAAGCTTTCCAGAACTGTGAGTTTTGCCTTTGTCATGCTCGAAAAAGACGCCAGGTGACCTATGGAGCTGGCTTACTATTACCCTTTCTGTTCCGTTTATTACAAAAGAGCCATTATCAGTGATGAGCGGGATTTCACCCATGTAAACCTCTTGTTCTTTAACTTCTTTTACAGTTGGTTTAGCAGCCTCTCTGTCCATGATTATTAATCTAACTTTAGCTCTTAGGGGCGATGCGTAGGTAAGGCCTCTTTGTTGGCACTCCCTAACATCAAAAACTGAATCTCCCAGAGCATAGTAAACAAACTCTAATTTTGCGAAACCATTATGACTAGAAATTGGGAAAACCGACTGAAATGCCGCTTGTAATCCTTGGTTGTTTCTACTATCGGAAGGGATTTCGGCTTGCAAAAAATCCTTGTAAGAAGCCAGTTGTGTTTCTAACAAATAAGGAACTTCAAGTACTGAGTTTTTTTTTGCAAAACTTTTTCTGATTCGTTTTTTTTCCGTGAAGTTATATTGCATCAGGGATATTGCTCCTAAAATTTAATTTTGAAAAAGGAAAATATAAAACTAGACTATTTAACTTCTACCTTAGCTCCAGCAGCTTCTAGTTTCTTGACTATATCTTCACTTTCAGCTTTGTTAATACCCTCTTTGATAGGTTTTGGAGCACCGTCAACCAACTCTTTTGCTTCCTTCAACCCAAGACCAGTTATAGATCTAACAACTTTAATTGTTTCTACCTTCTTTTCACCAGCAGCCGCTAAAACAACGGTAAATTCTGTTTTTTCTGCCGCAGCAGAGGCTTCTTCAACACCTCCTGCAGATGCAGCAGGCGCAGCAACTGCCATGGCTGCTGCTGAAACTCCGAATTTCTCTTCCATAGCTTTAATTAACTCTGATAGGTCAAGCACACTCATTGTGCTAATTGCTTCTAAGATATCTTCTTTTGACATTGACATAATTTGCTCCATTAATTCATAAAATTTATTTATTTTGACTGTGATTGCTTGGCATCAAGAACAGCAGTTAGCGTCCTTACTAAGCTAGATGGGACCTCATTAAGTGTTCTAACAAAACCAGAAATTGGTGATTGCATTGTTCCCAATAATTTGCCATAAAGCACCTCTTTTGGTGGAATTGAGGCAAGAGAACCAATTGCCTCAACACTTAACAAAGCTCCAGGCAGTGCTCCTCCTTTAACAACTATTGATTCATTTTCTTTAGAATAATTGGTAAGAAGTTTCGCGGGAGCA
>NHFB01000039.1 GCA_002170285.1 Betaproteobacteria bacterium TMED100 | reverse complement strand
TCCCATAACTTTTTTTCTTATTTTTTTTTAGGATTAAATGCTATCAAAATTGGTTTTGATGCAAGGGGTTTAACCTCTTCGGAGAAAGTAGTTTTGAAATTAGTTGATTCATATAATGAAATCATCTTTAACAACAAAAATAGAGAAATAGAAACTGAACCATCACAATTGATTCCTGTTCTGATGGTTGACAAGGGGTTAAACATTGATTTTGTGGAATTTTTGATGAGTACTAGCATTTCTAATAATATATTCGGAATTATGATTGACACGAAATATAAAATGAACAGTAATCTTTTTGACATTGTAAATCTAAATACACTTAACAAATTATTTAAAAAAATAGATTCCTTTAATTTGCCATATGGAATAGCTGGTTCACTTAACAAATCAAACTCTGAAATTATTAAGCAACTTCAACCTTCATGGGCGGGTTATAGAGGAGGGGTATGTAATGGCGACCGGAAAGGTGATCTTTCCGAAAAAAAAATAAGATTAATCATAAAATCATTAGAAGTTAGTTAGTATCTTTTTTAAAAACTCTGATTGATTGATCGAAATAACATAAACTGGGAATTGGCATTCTGCGTAAGCAGATGGAAATGCTTTGTCAAGAATTTTAATTTTAGACAATTCTCTCACTTTTTTTTTATTTAAAACCAAGGGATGTAAGTTAGTCTTATCACTCGGAATTTCGCAAGACTTTACAATTATTAAAACATTAGAATTTATTTTTTTTGAAACTTTTAAGGCTATGGTATCTGAAGTCATCTCCCAATTTGTATGTATATTTTTTTCATTGTAAATTTCTTGTTCAGGGTTCCAAATAAAAACGTTACATTTTTTCGAATGAGATAATTGACTTGTATTTTTTATGATCTCACAATATTTTGAAATTTTAGACTTTAAAATGTGTCCAACTTTTAACATAGATAGAACACTCAAATTATGTGCTGTTAGGTCATCAAATTTTAACTTTTGTTGTTGTTGCCTCACAGTGTTTGCAAAAACTCCACCACCAGGGATAAGAATACACTTTTTTTTCTGTTGAACAACTAGTTGCAGGAAATACGAAAGCTTTTTATTGTCTAAAAGACTACCACCAATTTTTATACTTATCATTTTTTACTTGCGATTATGGCCAAAGAAACAGCAGGCGCGCACACATTAACTTCTTTGATTTGAAACTCTTTTAACTCAAACTCTTTTTTAACTAAATCATGAAACATAACTAATTTATAATCGTTTTCCATACATAGTTGTTTTGCGAGAAAGGCTCCAGAACCTGTAACAATTAATGGGGATCGGTGATTAAGATCTAATCTTTTTACGATTTTTTTGATGTTTTTATGTAACTCTTTAATGATCAAAGCTTTTATGTGATTAGCAAATACTCTCCACTCTTTTGATGTGGCGTTCTCTCTATCCATACCAATAACTCTTGCCAAACGACGTTCACTTGCTAACCTAGTTTTTTCCATATTGTCACATGTTGGGTATAAATCATCCTCTGTGGCTAGTTCATTTGTTATTCGGAAAACATCGGCAGTATTAGCAAATGATTCACGCATTACATTGTAATAATAATTTTTAAATCTTAGATTAGGCTTAATTGAAGACACTAAGGTTCTTGTTATTCCTAAGTAAACTAATTCGCCATTTCTTAATCTGCTTGCATCGCTCGTATTTTTTTTTGTGATTGGTACACTATTTTTAATGGGGATTAAGTCTGTAGTGGTGCTTCCAATATCAACGAGAACTCCTTCTTTAATGTATGAGGACACAAAATTTGCTGTTACATGCCAATTAGAGGATGCAATACTCTGCCAATTATTTTTTGAGCTTAGTGTTATGAAAGTGCTATCTTGTGAGTAACATTCTACTTTTTGTCCAAAAATACTTTTTAAAACCTTTAATATGTTTTTAACTCCATCACTTCTACTTGGAAAAAGATCAACCATTTCTCCGGTCATGGTAAAAAAATGATAATCACTTTCTTGAATAGACCAATTATTTTTCACTTCTTTAATTGCTCGAGATAAGTTCTNCAAGCCTTTCCATAATTTACATTTTATTTGAACGGCCCGAATAACATCTTTGTTTTTTATATTTCTGATCTGACATACTTTGAGATGAGCTCCTCCAATATCCCATCCATAAATAGAGCATGATTGATTTAAATTTTTTATAGACATATTTCTAGTATTTCTTTGGCTAGAGATCTATTTAAGTANTTTGATAGGCCAATATATGAACATGTAATTCTCGGGTTTATTTCAATAACACATATATTACTATCCTTATCTAGTACGAAATCAACTCCCACAAAACCTTTTAATCCTGGGATAGCTTTTCCGATTTTCTTGGCAATTGTATTAATTTTTATTTTAAAATTCCGATCTACCTCATGATTAATTCTGTAAATTCCATCGTAAGACAATTTACCATTTTTTTTTATATTAACCAATTGCTTGTTAATTGACAGAACTTCAAAATTTTTGTCAGAACATAGCATTGAGAAACTCATATTTTGACCTGGAATAAATTTCTCAAGTATTACATTTTCTCCTTGAGCTCTACGCAGTAATAGTGAATTTTTAGCTTTATTATATGAAATATATTTGGTAATACTCTCACAACCTGCTCCATCCTCAGGTTTAACAATATATTCAAAGTGGGGCAGATTTTTATATATATTTGAATCGGGATTTAATATATCGAACTCAACTAATTTTTTTTTTGTTCTGGTCTTGTTTGTAGTTAAATTTAGAGCATGTATTTCACAACCAACCCATAATTTATCATGCAAAATTTTTTTCGCTTCNATCAATTCATTATTGGTTTCTGGAGCAATAATCCAGAAAGCATCAANCTCTGGTCCAATTTTTTTNAGATAGCTATTAAGATTATCTGCTGAGCTATGTTNACCGATNATTAATGAAATATTTTTAATTTTTTTTAATTCATTTTCTAAAGCATTTCTCATTGATAAACCCATTTGAAGTAAACTTGGTAGTTNATCANATTTATTGTTTAATAATAAATGAGCACTTTTTGCTGAAATAGATTCGTAAAGTAGAATTTTCATGTGTCGATTATCTAACNTTATCCCTGTTATTGATTTAATGANCNAAAAGGTTGTTCATGCAATAAAAGGAGANAGAAATAAATANGAACCTTTTNNATCNCCTTTGGTTNACTCATCATGTCCATTAATAGTTTCCGAAGCATTGTTGAAAAAAACNCGGTCAANGNTTCTTTATGTCGCAGATATTGATGCAATNGAAGGTCGGTTAGTACAAAAAAAAATAATTTCACAAATAGCAAATAAATTCCCTGATATTAAAATATGGCTTGATGGAGGTTTTAAATCAAGTATTGATTTTAAAAAATTAATTCATAATAATATTTTGAACGTAAAAAATAAATTAAATATTCATCCTGTCTTTTCCTCAGAATCATTATCATCAATTGATGTTGCTAAAAAGTCATTAGAGCTTTTTCCTGACTGTATCTTATCGTTAGANAAGAGGAATAANTTTTTTTTAGGGGTATCAAAAATAGAAAACTATCCTAAACTTTGGCCCAAAAATGTAATTTTAATGAATTTAGANAAAGTTGGNTCTGCTCAAGGACCAGATTTAGAATGGGTAAAAAAAACAAAATCAGTTAATTCTTCGGTTAATATATTTGGCGCNGGTGGAATAAGGNATGAAAGTGACATTTTATTAACTGCAAAAGTAGGTGCTTCAGGATGGTTATGTTCCACTGCTATTCATCTAAATTTAATTAGGGATTTTGAAAAATATGAATGAATTAATTTGGCCTTGTCCCTTTTGCTCNTTATTATGCGAAGAACATTTGATTAGTGATTTGCAAGGCAAATTCAAAGGTATCGAAACTTTCGAATGCGACAAATCAAAAGATAGCCTANGTAATTTCATTGATATTAANCAAAAAGTATTTGATCCTATATGTAATGGAGAAACAATTGAATATGACTTGGCTGTGCTNGAAGCATCCAGAATGATNAAAAAAAGCAAAAATCCAATTTTTTGCGGATTGGGAGTAGATGTTGGAGGTGCTAGGTCAATTGTCAAATTGGCTAGTAAAACNAATGCAATTCTTGACCATGAACATGGTGAAAGTTTGTCTAAAATTACGAGATCATTACAATCAAAAGGTGCCTTTTTCACATCTTTATCTGAAATCAAAAGTAGAGCTGATGTATTAGTTTTTATCGGTAAAGATGTTCATGGAAAAAAAAATTGTTTATATAAAAAAGTCATCAAAGATGATGGCGTCTATACAAAAAAGAGATTTATCAGTTATGGCAACATTTTTGATTCATCAGATGAACTAATTACTTCATTACAGAATTTAAGTGCTTTTCAAAAAAATAAAAACTTTGCAGCATGCTCTCAATACAATAGAAGTTTTTTTGATGAATTATCTGACTTCACATACATAGCTTTAGTCTGGGATCCTGCCAATTATCCCGAAGACGCAGATGCTATTGCAGATATTCTCTTGGAAATAATCAGAGACTTAAATATCAAGCGCAGAGGAGGTATTCTAACTTTATCGGGCGATGACGGAGCAATTACTATGCAGTCAGTTATGTCTTGGATGACAGGGTTACCCCTAAGAACCAGTTTTACAACCAGAGGTCTTCGACATGATCCGAATAAATTTTCATGNAAGAAAATCATTAAACAAAGGACAACTGACTTAGTCATTTGGGTCTCATGTTTTGATACTGAAATACCCGAGTATGTCATAAATAGTAAGCAACCACTCATTGTTTTTGGGCATTACAAAACTTCTAGATTNTTAAATTTTAAAAATTTAGATAATTTTGTTTTTATACCAGTAGCAACTCCTGGGATAGACATTGATGGTCATTTGATCCGATGTGACAGTGTAGTGACCGTACCACTAAAAAAAATAATTGATAGCCCACTACCAAGCTTGCAGTCTGTCCTGACAAGAATGTTGTGAAAAATCAATTTTAATTTAATTTCTCATGATTTATGGATACTAAAAAATATGAACTATAAAATTGTAAACGGTTTATTGATTGACCCAGTTCAAAAAATGAACACTATCAAACAAGATCTATTAATCAAAAATGGAATAATAGTTAGTAGGTTCGACGATGGAGATAAATTCGAGGAGATTGATTGTTCAGATATGATAGTGATGGCAGGTGGCATTGATATGCATACACATATTGGTGGAGGTAAAACCAATCTTTCAAGAATGCTTTTACCTGAGGACCATTATTTGAATAATTCGGTCAGAAATTCTCTTGAAATTACATCATCGGGTTATTGTACACCGGGAACTTACCAGGCAGGATACCGATATACAGAGATGGGTTATACAGCTGCATTTGAACCTGCCATGATTTTTTCAAATGCACGTCAAGCACACATGGAAATGGGCGATACGCCCATATTAGATCATGGCGCGTATGTGATGCTGGGTAATGACGAATTATTTCTTGAAATGTTGGCTTCAAACAAAGGTCATGAAATGATTCGAGATTATGTTGGATGGGCAATGTCTGCGAGTAAATCTATGGGTGTAAAAATTGTTAATCCTGGTGGAATTTCTGCATTTAAATTTAATCAGAGAAGTCTCGATGTTGATCAAAATCACCAGCATTGGCAAATTAGTCCGCGACAAATAGTTAGAGAACTAGCCATGTGTTTGTCAGATTTAGGTGTTCCTCATCCTCTTCACATTCATGCTAGCAATCTTGGTGTACCTGGAAATATCAAATCAACACTTGAAACCATCGATGCACTTGATGGTTTACCCGGCCATCTAACTCATGTCCAATTTCATTCCTATGGAACTGAAGGGGACAAGCAATTTTCGTCAGCTGCAAGAGTTTTAGTAGAAAAATTAAAGTTATGCCCAAATATTAGTATAGATGTTGGTCAGATAATTTTTGGACAAACAGTTACGGCTTCTGGTGATACAATGAAACAACACTCTAACAGTGGATTTTCTGCTCCAAAAAAATGGATTGTTGGCGATATTGAATGTGATGCAGGTTGTGGTGTTGTCCCTTTTAGATATAAAGAAAAAAGCTTCGTGAATGCTTTGCAGTGGGCAATTGGCCTAGAGATATTTTTACTAATGGATGATCCTTGGAGAGTTGTCTTAACAACCGATCATCCTAACGGCGGGCCTTTTACTAGTTATCCGCATTTAATTAGATTATTAGCTGATAAATCTTTTCGTGACGAGCAATTAAATAAATTGCATCCAGATGTGCTGGCGCACACTATTNTAAAAGATATTAAAAAAGAGCTCNCTTTGTATGAGATTGCAATTTTGACTCGTTCTGCCCCTGCAAAACTTTTAGGCTTATCTAATTACGGAAACCTACGAAAAGGGTCTTTTGCAGACGTTGCAATNTATTCCCAAAATAAGAATTTTGAAAAAATGTTTCAAAAACCTAAATATGTTTTTAAAAATGGTAAGTTGGTGTGTAAGGATGGTGATATTTGTGGTAGCACAGTGGGGGGTGTTCATATAGTAAAAACTGACTATGATTCAAATATAACAAAATACATCTCTGGGTTTTATGAAAAAAATATCGTCTCAAATTTTGCTTATGCTGAAATAGGAGATGAAGAATTACAAGTTTGTGCAAATGGAGGGAAAATTTTAGTTACTTCACCTAACTAATAAGAAAAATGAATTCTTTCGAATATAACGGTGTATTAATCGATGATACTTTTGCAGAAGCTTTTCCAATGAAAGTTGTAAGAATAATAATTACTGCGGAAAATCAACAATGGGCTTTAAATTCAGCAGTTTCAATGACTGGATTTGCAACCTCAGTGATAGCTTGTGGATGTGAAGCTTCAATTGAGTCAAGTTTGAATTCTGAGTTAACNCCTGATAAACGCCCAGGTGTATCAGTACTAATTTTTTCTATGTCTGGTAGAGAGTTGGCAAAGCAAGTTGAAACAAGAGTAGGTCAGTGCGTTTTAACCTGTCCCACAACGTCAGTTTTCAGTGGTTTTGAGGATGGTGAACCAATTAACTTATCGAAAAATTTAAGATTTTTTGGAGATGGTTGGCAAATTTCTAAGGTTATAAATGAAAAAAGGTTTTGGAGAATTCCAACAATGGATGGTGAGTTCCTAGGTGAGGAAACTACTAAATTAAAAAAAGGTGTTGGTGGTGGAAATCTATTAATACTAGCAAAAGATACTTTATCAGCATTAAGCATTGCACAAATTGGAGTTGAAGCAATCAAAAATATTCCAAATGTGATCACCCCATTTCCTGGTGGAGTTGTAAGATCTGGCTCAAAAGTTGGAAGCAAATATAAATCTTTATTAGCTTCTACTAATCACAAATTTTGCCCAGCTTTGAAGAATGTAGTGTTCGATTCTCAACTTTCATCGGACGTTGGGAGCGTAATGGAGATTGTCATTGATGGTGTGACTGAGCAAGATGTATTTATTGCAATGAAGGAATCGATGAAAGTTATGTTGGACTTGGGGAAATCATCTGGCTTAATAAGACTGTCTGCTGGAAATTATGGTGGTAAGTTGGGACCATTTCATTTTCATTTGGGAAAAATATTTCAGGAGATTTGATTGTTAAAAACAAATATAGGTTGGAAACTAACCTCTAGGCATGAGCCAGATTCTCGATTGGATTTGGCAAACATCATCCCTCAAATTTTAATCGATCTTGATGATTTACAGATTGCCAAATTGAAAGTATTTGATGGTAATTCAAAAATAAATTTTGGAGATTGTTTTAAAATAACTCGGCTTGATAACGAACCTCCAATTAACNTANCTAAGCATGTTCAAAAAAAATTAGATGGTCCATCANTGGTTTTTGAAGGAGATTTAAGAAAGGTTGACTACATTGGTTCAAAAATGACAACGGGAAAATTGTTTATCGATGCTGATGTTGGAGATTATTTGGGTTTTTCGTTGTCAGGTGGGTATATTGAAATNAACGGTTCAACTGGAATACATACAGCTTGCGAAATGTCTGGTGGAATTTTGAAAGTCTTTAATAATGTAGGTGATTATGGTGGGTCTGCTCTCCCGGGGAAAATACAAGGTGTGACTGGCGGAATCATTCTAGTCGATGGAAATGTAGGCGATAATTTTGCTAACAACATGCGACGAGGTCTGGTAATAATTTTAGGTAAAGCAGGAAGGTATTTGGGATCTAGAATGGTAGCCGGGACAATTGTAGTTGCTGGAAAAACTGGGAGTCATTGTGGCTTTGGAATGAAGAGAGGGACAATAATCTTCCCAAAATCAAAGCCTGAAATACCCAGTACGTTTGTCAAGTCTAATTACAATTTTAGTTCTTACTGGGGAATAATAGCTTCAGATATTCAAAAGTATGATCANTTATTTAGCAAAATTTCAAAAACTGAATTTTCCAGAGTCGTTGGTGATATTGCTTTTGGTGGTAAGGGCGAATGGTTTTTTATCGAAAAATAAATTAAAGTGAAAATCTTTTTTTTGTAAGGTATATTTTTTGATCTTTGCAGCGCTCTAAAAAGTTCAAAGCTTTGCCTAATCCAGGAATTTCACAATCCGGTTGAATTTCTACAAGGGGTTTTAATACAAAAGCTCTTTTGTGTANCTCNGGATGAGGTAAAATGAGCTCGGGAGGTCCATAAATTTTTTGTTGAATACTTTCATAAATTAATAAATCTAAATCTATGCACCTAGGAGCATTTTTGAAGGTTCTCTCTCGTCCAAGCAAATCTTCAATGTTCAAAAGTTTTTTAAGAACCAAAAGTGGGCTCAATTCACTTTTTACATAACAAACAGCATTTAAGAAATCTGGCTGGTCTTGATAGCCAATGGCTTTAGACAAATAAATACTAGACGTGGAAATAAGATTAATAGAATTATCAGATTTCAAAATTTTAATAGATTTTTCAATAGTTTGAAAACAGTTACCTACATTACTACCTAAACCTATAAATATTTTATTACTCATTGTTTTTAGTTGATAAAATTTATAAACCTTAAGATTAACCTTTGGAGCAAAACATGGAAAGTAAAGAAAAAACTTTTACAGAAACAGAAATTTTGGAAAGATTAAAAAAAGACTTGCCGAATTGGTTTTATGAGTCGGGTTGGATTAGAAGAAAATATAAAACAACTGGTTGGAAGTCTACATTAATGGTAGTTAATACAATTGGACATCTTTCTGAGGCCGCATGGCATCATCCTGATTTAACGGTTTCATATGCTTTTGTTGTTGTTAAGTTACAGAATCATGCTGCAAAGGGTATAACTGAAAAAGATTTTTTACTTGCAGCAGAGTTTGAAAAAGTTATTTGCTGGAAACCAACAAAGGAAAGTCCTCTTGAAGGAACCCCAGACGATCCACGTTTCAAATACATAAAATATGATTCATGATTGACGTTTAAATAGCCATTTTTGATCTACAGCAAAATTACCTAGACACTTGAGTATGATGTTTCTAAACATTCTTAAAATGCCACTGCATTGAAAAATATATCCATTTAGTATGGATCTTTTTTGAACTTTAGAGATTCTTTTTATTCTTTTTTTTGCTGTTTGTTCGAATACTTTATTCCAATCAATTTTATTTACAAATTTAGTTTTTTTTAATAGGTATGATATTTGACAACTATCCTCTAACGCCATACTGGCTCCTTGGGCCAAATGAGGCTTCATGTAGTGTGCTGCATCTCCTAAAAGAATAATAGAGCTTTTTGTCATTTCATTAATTTTTTTTATAGGTTTACATTTGTATATTGGCCATCTAAACCACTCTGAACTTGAAATAATAAGTTTTGTGATTTCTGAGTTAGGGTAAGGGGCAAAAAGATAGAAAAAATCATTTAATTCACAGGGGTTTGACCATCCGTAACTGTTATGGTGGATTTGCTTTGTTACTACAACAATGTTTATGTCATTATTCAATCCAACTGGATATGTAACTGCATGGAAGGTATTACCAAACCAAACTTTAATATCTTTAGAGTGTTTGTTGATACTTTTGCAGTCGTTTTTAATTAAGGTTCGAAAAGCTGTAGATTCATTTGATCCTATGGAATTATTTTTAAATTGACTTTTTTGGATAATACTATGTATACCATCGCTTCCAATTAATGCATGAGAGTCATACCTGTTTCCTTGATTATTAAAAACAGAAATTTTGTTTTTTAATATTTTAAGATCGGAAATTTTAAAGCCTCTNACTATCTCAATATTTTTAGATCCTTGCAACTTATTTTCTAAAATAGAGTGAAGATCTGATCTTAGAATTGTTAAATAAGGATAACCATATTTACTTGCTATATTTGATCCTAGTTCCATACAACACAAATGTTGATTTAAAGCTATATCAAAAACTAGTAATCGATTNGGATGAGCAGATTTTTCCAATACCTCGTNTAAAAGGCCTAAGGAAGAAACACTACAAGTAGCATTTGGAGCAAGTTGAATTCCTGCACCTAAATTGGAAAAAGATTCATTCCTTTCAAAAATTTTAATTTTTAATGGAAATTGTTTGAGAGCTATACCAGNTGAAAGACCNGAAATACCTCCTCCAATAATTGAAATATCATGCATTTTTTATGTGTATANAAACATCCTATTTTGTGTTTAATTTAAAATAAATGTAATTNGATAAGTGAACAAATTTAGTNATTTATAAGTCAGATTCATCAATGGTTCTATCCAAAATTCATTTAGTAGGCCTGCTAAAAAAAATAAAATAATAAAGATAAAACCATATGGTTCAATTTTAGAAAATATTTCTGATAAATTGCGTGGCAACAATTCAAGTAAAATTCTACCTCCATCTATAGGGGGAAGTGGAAATAAATTAATAACGAATAAAAGAATGTTAATTAATATTCCAAAACTACAAATTTCATTAAATAAAGACGGCTCTGTTGGGTATAAAATTTCTAGCATTACGTAAATTAATGACCAAAAAATAGCTTGAATAAAATTTGCCAGTGGTCCGGCTAATGCAACATAAATCATATGTAATTTTGGTCTGAATAAATTATTAAATTTAACTGGAACTGGTTTAGCGTAGCCAAAAGAGAAAGCGCCATGAGGGATTGGGTTTAGGGTTAATCTACCTAATTTTTTTGCGGTTGAATCACCAAATAAGTTTGCAAAATATCCATGAGCGACCTCATGCGAAGTTATTGCAAATATCAAAGGTACTACGAAACTAAATATTTTTTCAAGGTTTGAAATTAATTCCAATTTATAAATCCGATTATAGGATGGCGCGCCCGGCAGGATTCGAACCCACGACCCCCTGGTTCGTAGCCAGGTACTCTATCCAACTGAGCTACGGGCGCAATACTNAACTACCAATTTATTTTAGCTGTAATTAGCTAAGAAGAATATTTTTTTAAAAAATATTATTTAGAGATGTTCATATTAGCTGATAAAGCAGTTTTTATTAAATCTGCAATAGTTCTGGCCTCAACTTTGCTCATTATATTAGCTCTATGTGCCTCAACAGTTTTTATACTGATGGTNAAATCATCAGCAATTTGTTTATTTAGACGGCCAGCTACAATTCTTTCCAATACTTGAGTTTCACGAGGAGTAAGCTTGTCCAATAGAGCTTTGGATTTAGAATTACTTTCATTCTCGAATTTCTCTTCCTTGGATTTTTTTAAGGCATTAGTTACTAACGAGCACAATTGTTTATCGTTAAATGGCTTTTCTAAAAAATCTATTGCTCCTTTTTTCATACTTCTAACTGCAAGTGAGACAGAGCCGTGGCCGGTGATAAAAATTATTGGAAGATTAATCCCCAGGTTGAGTAATTCATCATGTAATTCAATTCCTGTTATTCCAGGCATCCTGACATCTAAAATTAGGCACCCTCTTAGATCAGAGGAGTNTGCATTAGCTATTTCTAANAGCTTTTCAGCACTTTCGAACGATTTTACAAAAAAACCATTACCTTCAAGTANCCATCGTAACGAATCTCTGACAGCTTCATCATCATCAACAATATAAACAAATTCTTTATTTTCTATATTCATTAATTANGAATTCCTTTTAGAGAGAAATCTCATCAGTTTTTTCTTCAATTTTATTATTGGAGGTAATTTTTTCTAACTTACTCTTNTAATTGGACTGGNTTTTTATTNATTAGTTCGGGCTCGAAAATTGGAATTGANAAATAAAACACACAGCCTATTTTTTGATGGTTTTNATACCAAAGCTTACCTCCNTGNGATTCAATNACCGATCTACATATTACTGATCTACATATGTTCAGGCCGATACCTGTTCCTTCGGATTTTGTTGAAAAGAAGGACTCAAACAATCTATCTTTGATTTCTTCTGGGACACCAAGACCTTGATCATGAACTGAGAAAATTACATCGTTTTTATTGGACTCAACACTTAAAATTAAATCTTTATGAGTGGATTCATTCATTGACTCAAGTCCATTTTTTATCAAGTTTAGAAGAACTTGTTCAACTAGTATAGGATCAACGTTGATCGTTGGAAGAGATGGTTGAATTTTTTGGATGATATTCAATCCCATGCTGTTTGCATTTATTTCAGCCAATTCAATAGAATCATTTATTATTACGGCAGGATTAACAGGTATGGCGCTGGGGTCACTTCTTCTGATAAAGTCTCGAATTCGTTTGATAACAGTTCCAGCTCGGTCAGCTTGTTTGGCTGTTTTAGTAAGTATTTCCAATAATTCATCAGGGATTAGTGGAAGCCCTTTTTTAACGTGACTTTTAATTCTAGCTCCAGCACCTGAGGTATAATTACTAATAGCAGCTAATGGTTGATTGAGTTCATGAGCTAAAGATGATGCCATTTCTCCCATTGTTACAAGTTTAGATGTTTGTTGAAGGCGTTCGTATTGCTGTCGTTGATTTTTTTCGTTCAAAAACTTCTCTGTCACATCTGATGCTACAAGTAACTCTACATCTCTACCATCAACCCATTTAATTTTTTGTAATTTGGTATCAAACCATTTTTCATTGATATCTATAAAAACAATGTTTGATTCAATTTTACCCTCAGTAGATTGCCCAGCCAATTTTCTGTGACCTTCAAAAAGAGAAGTTCCAAACCATTTCTTGTATGTCTCGTTGGCAAATAATAAATCGTTAGAGGGGCTTGGAGCAGCGACTGAAACTGCAGTATCTAAAGATTGTAAAACAGTTGTAAACCTATTTTGGGCATGCGCTAATTCATTTCTGTATCTAGTAGGTTCAGTTATGTCAGTGACCGATGTCATCCATCCAGTTTGTCTACCAGAACTATCCTTAAATGGGGATGTGTACATTCTAGTAATGATTCTTCTTCCTGTGTGATGCATAACTATAACTTGCTCACCTAGAGTACTTAAATCTCCTTTCATAAGCTTATTTATGAATTTAGTTAATTTTTCTATTTCCTCTGGTGGCCAATATGGGTAAGGAGGTTTAGCGCCAATGAGTTCCCCCTCCCTGAGACCAACTAATTTACAAAATGCTGAATTAACATAACTAATTTTTGCTTCTAAGTCGATCACTCGCATTCCTGTTGGCATTGAATCTTCCATAGCTCTTCTAAAAGTAATTTCTTTCGACAAAGCTTTTTCAGTTTCTTTTCTTCTTTTTGCATGTCTAATTAGCATAATATGGCTAATTAAAGCAATTGCCATTAAAGCAAAGATTAAGGTATTCACAGCAGCACTTAAATTTCTTTGGGAAGGAGCTCTTGTAAAACCATATAAATTAATTGCGTTACCTATTGACTCTAATTCAACAGCATGAAATGGTCTATCAGGGCTTTTGGATAGTGTTGGACCATTTGTGTAAGAAATTCCAAAGTTAACTCTGTTTGAAATCCCAACTGGTATTGAA
>NHFB01000038.1 GCA_002170285.1 Betaproteobacteria bacterium TMED100 | reverse complement strand
GAAAAAATGGTGTCGATGGGGGGACTTGAACCCCCAAGCCCGAAGGCGACAGATTTTAAGTCTGTTGTGTATACCGTTTCCACCACATCGACAAGATTACACTATTTAACTTTTATAACTAAAAATATAAAAATATGGACTTTACACCATTAAGCATAATAGTTTATTTAAAAAGTTTTGTAGAGTTCGCAGGATATATTGTTATAGGACAAAGTTTAACTTATCTTTTATGCTTCGGAAAACACCAAACCAATACAGTTTATAAAATTTTTCAATTTCTAACAAAACCTTTATTTAGATTTGTANCTTTGATTATGCCGAAANCANTAAATAGAAAACATATTCCGTACTANACTTTGTTTATTTTGATTTGCTTATGGGTCATNTTAGTNATAAGTAAAATCTCTATTTCAATAGCTTGAAATTTTAAGTTCCAGTAAAATGCTTAANATAATAAATATATTTTTTTCCACCACAATTGCTGGTATTGCTTCAGCCTTTAACAAAGACCGTTTAGCAACAAAATTATGGTTAAAAGCCTCTAGATTAGATCCTACTAACCCAATTTACAAAACTACTGCTGGTCAACAGTTATGGAAAATATCAAAGAAACTTTATGCAGAAAAATTATTTCGTAGCGTGCTGATTTCAAACCCTGACTACATCCCAGCAATATTTAATTTAGCCTNCACACTACAAAAGAAAAATGCTCACTTTGAAGCCATAAATCTATTTTCGAAGGTTATCGCATTTAACCCAAATCAAGATTTGGCCTTTTACGGCAGAGGTTTGTCTTACAAAGCACTTCAAAAAGATAGTGAGGCATCATTTGATTTCAGGACGACAATAAAACTACAGCCAATGGCACCTCATGCCTATTATCAA
Source organism: Betaproteobacteria bacterium TMED100 (assembly GCA_002170285.1). Classification (GTDB taxonomy): domain Bacteria; phylum Pseudomonadota; class Gammaproteobacteria; order Burkholderiales; family Burkholderiaceae_A; genus UBA7377. The sequence goes on along the minus strand of NHFB01000038.1, from coordinate 12,288 downwards.
TTATCTGTTATTCTATCGAAACAAAANAATTTTGATGAGCTACAAAAGATAATCAGGAAACTTTCAACATTTGAGCCTCAAGTTGCTAATCAATTAAAAAATGAGCTTAATATAAATTAACAAAAAAACCATGTATTCTTATTAGNTAAATTAAATATACTTTATCTTTAAACTCTTAAATTTCGGTTCCCATCATGGAAATAAATAATATCCAAAAAAAATATTGGAAAAAACTATCACTTGTCACTATTGGCCTTCTACTATTGTGGTTTTTAGTAACTTTCGTTGCTAGTTTTTTTGCTAGTGAATTAACATTCAACTTTTTTGGATGGCCTTTCTCTTTTTGGCTTGGAGCCCAAGGTTCAATGATAATTTACCTTTGGATAGTTTGGTTTTATGCACATTATGTGAACAAGCTNGATATTGAATTCGAAAAGAGTTTTAACGATGAGTAGCTTTTTCGAAAAAAATAGTAATCAAAAAGAATTTACCTCTAATTTAAAAAAAGTATATTTTTTTTATACAATTGGTTTCGTAATTTTTTGCTCTGTTTTAGCCATAGCTGAACAGTTTGGCCTTAGCCAATCTTCAATTGGATATATCTTCTTATTTGCCACCATTGCACTGTATGCAGGTATCGGCTTTATGAGTCGAACAAACGATCCAGATAATTATTATGTTGCNGGAAGAAGAGTACCTGCCATGTTCAACGGAATGGCAACTGGTGCAGATTGGATGTCAGCAGCTTCATTTATTGGACTTGCAGGAGGTCTATATTTTGACGGATTTAGGGGATTAGCTTTTGTAATGGGATGGACTGGTGGTTATGTTCTGGTGGCACTGCTTTTAGCTCCTTTTTTAAGACGCTTCGGACAGTACACAATCCCTGACTTTCTCGGTGCAAGATACGGAAACAGTTTACCCAGATTAATAGGTATTGGAATAGCTGTCTTATGCTCTTTTACATATGTAGTAGCTCAAATAAAAGGAGTNGGCNTAATNACCACAAGACTCAGTGGNGTAAGCTTCGAAGTTGGAGTTTTCCTTGGTTTGGCAGGAATTTTAGTATGTTCATTTCTAGGAGGAATGAGAGCTGTAACATGGACTCAAGTTTCACAATATATAGTTTTGATAATTGCTTACATGATTCCAGTTGTGTGGTTATCTGTTCAGCAAACAAATTCTCCAATCCCTCAGTTAGTTTACGGACAACAACTTCAAAAAGTCACTAATCTTGAAAATAAAATAAACTCTGATCCTGCCGAAAAAGAAGTTCGAAAGATTGTTGCAGACGCAAAAATAAAATTAAAAAATCTTTCTGAGTCCTTTGCCCTTGAAGTCGCAAATCGGAAAGAAGATACTCCCGAATATTTGAGAGATGAAAAGACTTACTCACAACATCTACAGAAATTGGCCAATGGTAATTCCAAGCGTCCCATACCACACGCTGAACCTTTCCCAGGAGAAAACGAGGACGACAAGTGGGCTTCGCAAAAAAACTTTTTTGCGCTTTTATTTTGCTTAGCAATTGGAACTGCTTCCTTACCGCACATTTTGATGAGGTACTATACAACACCATCTGTTAGTGAGGCAAGATCATCTGTAACCTGGTCATTACTTTTTATAATTCTTTTGTACTTTACAGCTCCAGCTTTAGCTGTTCTTGTTAAGTTTGTTGTTTACAATGACATCGTTGGGATTAGTTATTCAGCCATACCTGCTTGGGTCGAAAAATGGAGTTCTGTTGATGCTAGTCTTTTATCAATCAACGATATAAACCGTGACAATATTATTCAATTAGCCGAGATTTCAATACACAAGGATATTGTTGTTCTTGCCACCCCTGAGATTGCAGGCCTGCCTTTTGTTATAACGGGAATGGTTGCTGCTGGAGGCTTAGCTGCAGCTCTATCAACATCTGACGGACTTTTACTCGCAATGGCAAATTCACTTTCTCATGATCTTTATTACAAGATGATTGATCCATCAGCACCGGTTAATAGAAGAGTTGCACTTTCTAAAACTGTTTTGCTTGTTGTTGCTGTATGTGCAGCTCTCGTTGCGCAACAAAACCCAGCCGATATTTTATTTCTTGTGGCTGCTGCCTTTTCATTTGCTGCCTCAGGTTTTTTTCCGGCGTTAGTTCTCGGTATATTTTGGCACAGAACAACAGGTATTGCAGCCTCACTAGGAATGATTGCTGGAATCTCAACAACTTTCTACTACATGTGTAACACTCAGGTTTGGCTTAGAAACATATTTTATGATATTCCCAGAAATGTACCAGTTGATAATAAATGGTTTGATATAGATGCGATATCGGCTGGTGTGTTTGGAGTACCAATTGGGTTTATAGTGATAATAATTGTTTCTCTTCTCACCCCTCCTCCCAGTAAAACTATTAAAACACTGGTCACAAACATTCGATACCCAGAATTAAAGACTAGTAATTAGTTTTACAAATCTTTCTTATTTGTTTCTTGAGGATCATCGATTTTCGTTGTAGCTTCCAAGTCATTTAAAACACTTTGGACTCTCTTCAACTTTTTGGCCGCATCTGGTGTCATCGATGAAAGAGCTTGATTTGCTTGATCGAAAAACCCACTATTTGAGTTAGATGTCTCATTGGTTTCGGAATTCTTGGAAACTGCTTGAGATAGGGCGGCAGCAAAGTTTACGCCAACAGATTCAGGGTTATTCATTATTTTTTCTTTACTTTCATCTTTATTAGAAGTTGGATTATTGACATTGACATCATTTAATTGATCTATATCTAAGGGTTTATTCTTGTTACCATCTTGTTTATGTTTGTAATTAAATTTTTTAAAATATATTTCCTTAATTAAAAAAATTAACCAAATTATGGTGGTAACGAACCAAAAAGTTAAAATATAATTGCTATCTACCTTGGATTTAATTGCAATATCGATAAAACCATTTAAAAATGTTAACCATGGTAAAGAATAAAACCAGTCTACCGATGTTTCATAGTATGTTTTAAGAGAAAATACAATTGTTATAATGAAAAAATTAATTACAAAAAATAATCTCGATAGCATTGAACATCACCTTTTAAACAATAATATAATTATAGATAGTCTACTAAAGAATCAACATTGAAAAAAACTTTTGAAATTCCAAAAAAAGGTGTCAAATTATATACTCCTGACGATGGGTGGTCTAGTAGCCCGATTGAGAATCCCAGACCTAAAACCGATCATACAAATGTATTTTCTTCAGTAGAAAAAGATATAGAAGAGAAAGAGATCGATAAAACCCAACCTTCTACAAGTGAAATACAAACCTCGCAATCAACCGATGAGACTTCAGAAAAAAATGGTTCCAACAACATGGTGGCTGTTGGTGATGCTCTTGAACAATTATTTGAAACTTTAAACAACTCCTCCAATGTTAACTCACCTGACGAAAACCCAACATGGAGAGAGGTTGCAGAGTTAAGTAGAATTCTTGAGGAAAAACTTGATGCGAGAAAAGATATTTTGGACAAGTTATCTCTGATAGACGAAGACTTGCATTCTACAAGAAAGAAGTTGCTACTTACATTAAAGAAACTTGGAAAATTCGAAAATGAACAACTCTCAGCGGCAACAATAAGAGCGAGTGTTAGCGCAATGGCAATTGAGGTGTTGGCAAAAAAACTTACTTAATAGATATTTATGAGTTTTGTTTTTTGAGAAACAATGGAGGATCTACCATTAATTGACGGCTAGAACTAGATATAGGCTTTAACTTATTATGTTTTTTATTAGAACTCAAATTAAGAATTGGTTCTTTAGCTGAAAATTCTTTTTTTCTCCATGTCGGTCTTTTCATCGAGATGTTAATTTTTACCGAAGTTCTATCCGACAGTTTAGAACTATTAAGACAACTATTTGTGTCAACACAAGTATTTTCTTCGTTTGTATGATCAATTTTTTCATCTAAAGGTTGATTTAATAACAGAGAAATGGACTTTCTATCATCTTTTATTTTATTTAGCGCATTAGTTTTTTTAATTTCATAACTTAAACTTGAACTGAGTTTTGATATCCTCATTTGCTTAGCATGCAAAATTAGTTTTTTTGTTGTATTTTGCTGTGAGTTATGAATTTTTGCAGTCTGTTCAATAGCTTGGCAGAAATTTAAAAAAGATTCTTTTAAATTGTGTTTTTTTAAATTTAATATGTAATTTTTGCAAAATGATTTTTTTGCCTCAATAGAATCTAATACAGGTGGGGTCAAAAGGAACCTAAAAGGAAATCTCTCTGTAGAATGTTTAAAAGTCAAACTTTGNTCTTTCCTGACCCTGCTTGGTGCAATAACTAGTGAAGGATGCTTGCCATTTGAGTTAAAAACCCATTGATGTCTNTCTGCAAATTCCATTGTAGCAATTAGTTCAACCTCAGAAACTGCCGTAGGCAAAATAACTAAATCAAAATCTAGTAACATTTCGCTATCAAAAACATCAAACCAAGTTAAATCTGCAACTATAGTATCTGCTTTTTCTGAAGTCATTCGGATGATTTTTCTGCAATCAATGAGTATTCGATTGGTNCCATCTGATAANGGTAGTTTGNCATTATAGACAGCAATTTGTTGTGGTTTTACTGCTTTGACCCANTTGCTGGANGAACCTTGAGTATCAAAATCAATCAATGTTGTTCGTTTTCCCAAAACTGAGGCAAAGTAATGTGCGAGATTAGCAGAAATAGTACTTTTCCCCACTCCACCTTTTTGATTGGTAACTAATATTTTTAACACTTGGAATTATTTTCTTTCTTAAACTACTTCATGAACGAATAAATATAAAATTTTAAATTTAANGAGTTAAAAGATTATTAANTTNAAGTATCGGCATGAAACTATCAAAACATTAATGNTNTGGAGGCGGGAACCGGAATTGAACCGATGTTGACGGCTTTGCAGGCCGCTGCATTACCACTCTGCCATCCCGCCAGGCCGGACTCACTGGAGCGGGAGACGAGATTCGAACTCGCGACCTCAACCTTGGCAAGGTTGCGCTCTACCAGCTGAGCTACTCCCGCAATAACATGACAATATCTCTAAGAGAGATTTTAACTACCTACAACTATTTTTCTTTTAAATTACTCCAAGCTACATTTAAATAACCTATCATAGAAATGACTGTTAGAACTGCAGCTATTAGAATCAACCATTCCCCAAGGATTCTTGTGTGAAAAAAATCCTTAATTAAGAAGTTATCAAAAAGCAAAAAAGGTATGGCAACCATTTGAAAGACAGTTTTGGTCTTACCAAGGCTGTTAACTCTTAAACCCTTTCCAGCTCCAGCTTTTAGCATCCATTCTCTTAAAGCAGATATGGTTATTTCCCTACCAATTATTATAGCACCAATGATAGGCCCGACTCTATCCAAATCTATTAATGCNACTAAAGTTGTACACACCATTAGCTTATCAGCAACAGGATCTAAAAACTCACCAAACGAGGAAGTCTGGTTCCATCTTCTCGCTAACCACCCATCAAACCAGTCGGTAATGGCAGCTAGTACAAAAATTACNGTTGCACTAAGGTTGATGTGAAACTGATTTAAACCAACTGGAAAATATATAACAAATACAAGCAATGGAATTAAAACAATTCTTAACCAAGTAAGTATGTTTGGTAGACTCAAATTCATCTTAAGTTTGTAATTTTTAGCAGTTTAGTTAAAGAATCTGAAAATTTTTTTTGAAAGATCATCTGAAATACCTTTTACCTTAGCCAATTCATCCTGAGACGCTCTTTTTAACCCGTGTAANCCACCGAATCTTGACAATAAAGCTTTTCTCCTTTNAGGTCCAATCCCCTCAATTTCATCCAACACNGATCTGGTAACATCTTTAGATTTTTTTGCTCTCATTCCNGCTATGGCAAACCTATGNGCTTCATCCCTAATTTTAGCAAGAGTCATCAATACGCTTTTGTTATTTTCAAAAGAAAGAATCCTGCCATCAGATAAAATTAATTTTTCAAGCCCCACTCTCCTACCCTCTCCTTTGACAATACTGGCACACAAGACTGTTGTAATTTCAAATTTCAAAAAAACATCTTTTAAAACATTTAACTGTCCTTTACCTCCATCTATCAAGGCAACATGAGGTAAGTTGTCTTTATCTCTGTACCTTCTCTCTAAAGCTTGTTTAAGCGCAGCATAGTCATCCCCACCTGTNATTTCTTTAATTAAAAACCGCCTATATTGAGAAGTTTGCATTGTGCAATTTTGAAAAACNACGCAAGAACAGTANGTTGCCTCTCCAGACATGTGACTTACATCAAAGCAGTCAATCTTAAACTTTGATAAATCAGGTATTTGAATCGAGAACCTAAAAAAATTTATTAATTCTTTAGTTTTATCCTCCAAAGCATCAGATTCAAAACCACGCCTTAATAAAGCAGATTTTGCATTATTCTCGGCCATTTTTAACCAGTCTTTGTATGGCCCTTTTGGTGAATAAAGAAATTTACATTTCTCTAAATCTTTCCAAAATCCANTGTTTTCTGTAACCGTCCAAGAATTNATTTCTGNTATCACGGATTGATGATTAAGTATTATGGTTTTGGGAACAATACTAGTTTTATAGTGTTCAATAATAAAATTAAAAAGAGCTTCAGCCAAAGTGTCCTGNCCTCCAAGCCCAGTTTTTGTTCCAGTTGATGAAAAAAAAGAACGATCACCTAAATGTCTTCCGCCTCTGACCATAGCCAAATTAACTACTAAGNGATCTCCATCACTAGCTACAGCAATTACATCACAATCATATTTGTCACTAACCTCCATAGAATGTTGCTCCAAAATATTGGATAAAGTTGCAATTTGATCTCTGTATCCAGCAGCTTTCTCNTAATTAAATTTCNCAGANTCAGAATGCATCAACTTTTGAAGATCATCTAATACTTTTTTATGCTTTCCTCGTAAAAAATTAAGTGCTCTGTTGGTATCAAGAGAGTANTTTTCATTTGAAATTTTTTTTACACATGGNCCACTGCAACGCTTTATTTGAAATAATAAACAAGGCCGTGATCTATTTGAAAAAACCGAATCTGTACAATTACGAAGTTTAAANACCTTCTGCAAGATATGAATACTTTCTCTTACTGCCCAGGCATTGGGAAATGGACCAAAATAATCAGCCTTACGATCAACAGAACCACGATAATAAGAAATACGCGGNAACCTATGGCGACTAATACGCAAGAAAGGATAAGATTTATCATCTCTAAACAAAATGTTATATTTTGGTGACAATGTTTTTATAAGATTGTTTTCTAGAAGTAAAGCTTCTGCTTCAGAACGTGTCGGCGTAATCTCAGCTAATTCTATTTTTTTAATCATATGCTCTATTCGAACACCGAGATTTGATTTTCTAAAATATGAGGAAACTCTTCTTTTTAAATTTTTTGCTTTTCCAATGTANAACGTTTCGTTNTTCACACCAAAAAACCTGTAAANACCTGGACAAGTNGGCANGTTTTTTAAAAACTCAACCAAATTAAAGTTTTTTGTTTCTTTTGTNCTATTTACTTTTAGATCATTAATCCTATTAGTCATTTTTANATTTTTTGATNATAAANTTGACTTGAAAACATAAACTACTTCTTACTTAAATATTCTAGTTCAATAATTTCATAATATTTAAAATTAGTATAANCATAATNTAACAACNTCAAAAAATAGGCTTTAATAATTGTAAACTTTTAAAANTATTCTTGGCTTTTAATTGACTATAACNATCANGATACTCATCTAGAACTTTTACTACTGATTTTCTATCATTACATAACAAGATAGANTCACAGCCTGACTCAAAACAAAGTTGTACTCTATCTAAAATACAACCATACAATTCAGCGGCTTTCATTGAAAGATCATCACTAATGATCACGCCATCAAATTTGATTTCCCTTCTCAGGACTTCCTGTAGCCATATTGTTGAAAAACCTGCGGGTTTTGAATCAACTTGAGAGTAAATTATATGCGCAGGCATAATTGAGTCTAGAAGTTTCGAATTAGATAACATTCGATATGGTAATAAATCAGTCTCATCTATTTGAATTAAATTTCTATTATCAATAACCCTGTTTAAGTGTGAGTCAGCTTCTGCCCAACCATGCCCAGGAAAGTGTTTACCACAATTCTTCATTCCTTGCGATCTCAAACCAGTAATGATCATACTGGCAACTGAAAAAATAATATATGGATCTATACTTATTGACCTGTCTCCTATCACACTACTTTTACCCCAATTTATNTCCAAAACTGGTGTAAAACTTAAATCTATTCCAACTTCTTTTAATTCTAAGGCTAGTATCTTTGAAGCATCAAATGCCTTTTGAAGAGATAGTGAAATAGAACGTGAGTCGGTAGTTNTCCATGCATCACCAAAACTTTGCAAGGATGGTAATTTGGTAAACTCATTTTGAAACCTCTGGATCCTGCCTCCCTCATGATCAACGCAAATCAATAAGGTGTTTTTTCTAGATAATTTTTTAATTTGTAAAGTTAAATTTTTAACTTGAGATTTTGATACATAATTACGAGAGAAAAGAATGACCCCACCTATCATTGGGTGATTTAAAAGCTCTATGTCCTCATTTGTTAATTCAGTACCAGCAATGTCAACTATTAAAGGCCCTAAATCCATAATTTAAGTCTTTTTCAAAACTTCAATAACAGCAAAAGCCTGAGCATATTTTTTTTGGTCAGAAATAGACAAATGAAATTTATAATTTTTGATATCACAGAATTGTTTAAGTTCACTATTAAAAACTGGATACGGCCTTCCATGTTGATCGTTAAATATTTCAATAGATTTAAAACTTACAGGATGACGAATACCTAAACCTAAAGCCTTTCCAATAGCCTCTTTGGCAGCAAATCTTTTTGCCAAATATGTAATTGCAAGGAAAGGCAATCTAGAGTTTTTGTAACTGGAAAAGAAATGTAACTCTTTTTTTGATAGTATTTTTCTAGAAAAGACAGATCCCCATTTTTTAAAAACTAACTCAATCCTATTAATTTCAACAAAATCAATTCCTACACCAATAATCATTTAACCAATGCCTCTCTCATAATACGTTTCATTTCTCTTACAGCCTCTCTGATACCAACAAATATAGACCTTGAAATTATAGAGTGTCCAATATGTAACTCTCGGATATTTTCTAATCTAGCAACAGGTTCAACGTTGAAGTAGTTTAGAGCATGTCCNGCATTAAATTTCATATCAAGTTTATTAATTTTGTATCCAGCAATAGCAATTTTTTTTAACTCATTTTGAACTTCAATACTGTAGTGATCTCGACCTTTTTTATGAAAAACATGTGCATATGGGCCAGTGTGAACTTCACAAACTTCAACCCCACAATCCTTCGAAGCTGAAATTTGATCATTGTCTGCATCAATNAAAGCACTTACTATAATTCCCTTTTTTTTAAGCTTACTAATCATANTAGAAATTTTTTTTTGGTTTGAGACCACATCTAAACCTCCTTCTGTGGTGATTTCTTTTCTACCCTCTGGTACTAACATGACCATTTCNGGACTTATTGTTAANGCTAAATCATTCATTTCCTCAGTTGCGGCCATTTCTAAATTTAGTTTTATTTGAGTATGGGTTCTCAACCTCATAACATCTGCGTCCTGAATATGACGTCTATCCTCTCTNAGGTGTACAGTTATTCCATCAGCCCCACCCAAATGGGCTTCAACTGCAGCCCATATNGGATCNGGCTCATAAGTTAATCTCGCTTGGCGCAAAGTTGCAACATGGTCAATATTTACACCTAGTTTAATCATNCATAGACTCCTTTGGCTTTGAGAAATTAGTCAAATCGACTATTAATTTACGTGAGCGTAAATTAATACTTCCAAGTTGATAACTAATCAATAATCTTAANAATTTTTTTGTTTCAAGAGCTGTTCTCGGAAATGATAAGAAAGAAAAAAATTTACTAAAACTTGAATCATATGAAGCAATNGCTCTCACAGTATTCAAGCTTACNAATTGGTCACTATCTACTTTTTCATAATAGTGATGCATGTAACTGGATTGTTTATTTTTATCATTANTCTTTTTTGTTTTATTGAGAACTTTAATTCCATCATTAAAAGTTACATAATATACTTTATTGTCATCCATCAATTTNGCAGCGGAACTAAAATCCGGAAGAACACCCATATGTAANAGTAAAAAGATTTCGAAACGCCTCAAAATAAATTCTTCAGGAATAGAGCTGTTTGACAGAGTAATTAAAGACTTNTCATACTCACCNAATAGTCGGTANCAACNCTCATTTTTTTGAAGCAATTTCATAATTAATTCATTTATATAAAATCCTGATAATAGCCTTTTNCCATTAATTGGAAAATTTTCACTTCCATCCCACTCTGCGGAAACTAAGGTTCTTAGATTTCCTTTGGAACTATAACGAATATTAAGGCGTTGAAAAGGTTGAAGTAAACCTCTAAAGGCGGATCTTGGTCTCCGGGCACCTTTAGCCAAAATAGCAACTCTTCCATCCGTCTCAGATAAAACATCTAATATCAGACTGGTTTCCTTCCAAGGAATAGAGTGTAATATATAACAATCATTCAAAATGATATTCTTTAATTTTTTATTTGTAAGGTAGGTTTGTTGAAATTATCATTTTCTTACTTTAACCCATATTGTTAAATTCACTTTAGCGTCAAAAAGCTTGCTAAGTGACCTTTGAGAATCAATTCTAATTTTTTTAACTCGAGTTGCATTTTTTCCAATAACAATTGGCTTATGTGAGTTTTTTTCTAATAATATAGATGCATCCATTTCTACTATATNAATTTTAGATTTGNTAGAACACCTGTCTATGACTACAGAAACTGAGTAAGGTAACTCGTCACCAATCAACCTAAAAACTTTTTCTCTAATGATTTCTGATGAGCGAAAAATTACACTTTTATCAGTAATATAGTTTTTATCAAAAATTTTTTCTTGAACGGGCAGAGACAATTTAATTTCATCAATTAGCTGACTGATTTGAAATGATTTCGCGACAGATATTGGTATGATTGCTTTTGGTCTAATATTAGAAAAAAACTCAACCTGTTCAAACATTAATTTTTTTTCTACAGAACTTTTAACCAAATCAACTTTATTGATTGCAACAACGATAGGTTTATGTTGAGGNAACAAACTAGATATTAACTTATCTTCAGANTTAATTTTTTTTGCCTCAACAACCCACAATATCAAATCGACATCATCAAAGATCGAAATTGCCAATGAATTAAGTTTTCTGTTTCTTTCATGTTTTCCCGTAGATTCAATGCCTGGGGTATCTACAAAAATTACTTGGGCATTAGTTTCAGTAACGACCCCCAAAATACAATCTCTAGTTGTTTGTCGTCTTCTTGAGGTAATGCTAACTGGTTGTCCTATNATTTTATTAATTAAACTTGATTTACCAACATTNGGTCTTCCAACAGTAGCAACATACCCGCACTTGAATTTATCTTTAAATACTAGATTTTCTATATTAGCCATTGTTTAAAANAAACAAACGATCATTTTCTTTGAATAAATTTATTATGTTCTATCATTTTAACTTGNGTTTAACAAGNTCAATTATTTTCNTGGCAGCAGTGACCTCAGCAGTCTTACGACTATTACCATTACCAANAGTGNTAATNTTTAAATCAGGAATATAGCATTTAACTTCAAAAGTTTGATCATGATCAGCTCCTGATTTTGAAGTTACATCATATTTTGGGATGNGCAGCCCTTTTTTTTGTAAAATTTCCTGTAATTCGGATTTTGGATCTTTACATGGCAAATTCAGATCCATGCTTTTAAATATTGGTTCATACATCAAGTCAATCACATCATTGGTTTGCTCAAAACTCGAGTCATTATAAATAGCTCCTATAAGAGCTTCTAATGAATCTGCTAAAATTGATTTTTTCTTGTTACCTCCATTCTTTATTTCCCCTGCTCCAACATTAACGTATTTATACAAAGATATATTCTGTGCAATTTGAAAAAGAGTATCTTCACATACCAACTTGGATCTCAGTCTGTGTAAATGTCCTTCGTTAAAATATTTTTTTTTATTGTACAAATGTACTGTCATAATTAGGTTAAGGACACTGTCACCAAGAAATTCAAGCCTCTCGTTATTGGTCAGGCCATGACTACGATGAGTTAAAGCTTGTTTTAATAAAGCTAAGTCCTTAAAAAAATAGTTTAGAGTTTTTTCAAGCTCATCAAGATTTTTTTTCATGATATGGAT
>NHFB01000037.1 GCA_002170285.1 Betaproteobacteria bacterium TMED100 | reverse complement strand
ATCAAAAACAGGTTTTAATTTTTTTAAATTACTCATCTCTAGAGTTGGTCTAACTCCATCATCTTTGTTAAAAAACATACCATTTGAACTATAAATTGACGTTATTTGCTTTGAATGGATTTGCTGTTCATACTCGGCAGAATTTTTATGACTTCTCAAAGAGTATTCATCCGCATCAGTTCTTGATATTGAAAATTTTGTTGCAAGGTTTTCTGCAGTTTGCCCCATATTTAAACCAATTGTTGAATCAGTTAAGCCCTTGAGAATACCAATTATTGGCATGAGCATTTTAGGTCTAAATTTTGATGCTTGAATCAATTTACTTCTTATATCCTTTGAGGAGGAAAATCTTGCAAACCATTGGGTTGCTTCTGCAGAAAATAATAGTGGTGAGTGTGATAACGCTTCTGTGCCTCCCGCTAAAACAATTTCTGAATGTCCAAGTTGAATAGAATANGATGCAGATGATAAAGCTTGCATACCACTGGCACAGTTTCTCATAACTGTCCATGCAGGAATTTTTTCTTCACACCCCATTCTTAAACTAATTACTCTGGCAATATTTACTTCATCNACACTTGGTATNGCGCAACCGATTATGACTTCATCAATATTTGATGAAGTTATTTTTTGTCTGAGTAATAGATTTTTTCCTGTTTGCACTNCTAGTTCACTAGCACTAAAAGGCCCAGGACCTAATTTACTTTGCGCTTTTAAGAAAGGTGTCCTTGATGCATCAATAATATAAACAGGTTTATTCATTTTTTTCATCATTAAGCGGCTTTGGCAAGAGGTTTCTCAACTGTTAAAACTACATTTTTTAGGTTTGAGTCAAACACATCTACATGAATAATCATGTCTCTCAACTCATTCTTGTTATGAAGAATCTTATACTCATCCTTTGTNATAACGTTTTCTTTGAAGGCTTCAAAAGCCAAATCTCGCACGTTTGCTGACGGATTGTTTATAAAACGACCCTTTCTTTCTGCAGCTCTGATTTTGGACTCAATAGGTTCAGAAAGTATAGTGGCATCCAAAGCAGCATCAATACAACTAATTGGTTCATCTTTTAAAATTTCTTTGTCAGATGTATTTTTAATATAAACTTCGGCTGTAAGGTTAGCTCTTGGTTTTCCATTTTCAGTTATTAGTTGTGACGCTTTAAATAATTCAGTATCNGTGGGTTGAAATTTTTCGGAACCCCAAGGAAACACAACCATCCTTAAGACTCTAGCCATAAATTTATTNGGCAAATTAAGAAATAAATCATTAAANGCNTTTTCTATGTCGTTTAAACAGATCTTACAAGAAACAATTACTACAGGTAGCTCTTCTTTGTTTTGTCCTTTATCTTTAAAATTTTTAAGACAAGCGGAAATCATAAAAAGATTCGATAGGATATCACCCAGCCTGGCAGAGATCATTTCTCTTCTTTTGAGTTTTCCACCNANAGTAAGGAGGCAATAATCTGCAACCAAACTAAAGGCNGCAGAGAATCTATCAGCATGTTGAAGAAATCTTTTACATTCACTATTAATTTTTGGGTTAGTTTTCAAAAATCTTGCGCCAGTTATTCCTGATAATAATGTCCTTTGAAAGTTTCTAAAAACCATTAACAGGTGATCTTTGACCGCCGCATCAAATTTTTCTATAGCCTCTTCTTCGTTGGGATTTTGAGCTGCTTCAAGTTCTTTGAGCACATACGGATGGCATCTGATAGCACCCTGTCCAAAGATAATTAGGCTTCTAGTTAAAATATTAGCACCCTCAACGGTTATGCTGATTGGAGTTTGCATATGAGCTTCAGCTAAAAAGTTTGAAGGTCCTTGGCAAATACCTTTGCCGCCAATAATATCCATTCCCGAGTTGACTATTTCACGTGCTTTTTCAGTTGCATGGACTTTGGCAATAGCTGAAATTACAGAGGGACGCTCTCCAGAGTCTATTGCTGATGCTGCTAACTTTCTTGTAGAGTCAACGATAAATGTTTTTGCTGCCATTTGTCCTAGTACACTAGAAATACCCTCGAAATTAGATATTGATGTTTTAAACTGCTGTCTTACCCTGGCATACCCACCAACAGCACGAGATGTTAATTGGGCAATTCCCGCATTCGATGATGGGAGTGATATGGCTCTTCCAGCAGCAAGGCACTCCATTAACATTTTCCAACCTTGACCTATTCCTTTTTCTCCGCCGATTACAAAATCCAAAGGAATAAATACGTTTTTTCCACTGGTTGGACCATTAGGCCATTTGACACTTAATGGCATGTGCCTATTTCCTATTTCAACTCCACGGTGTTTTGCTGGAATAAGAGCACATGTTATGCCTAAGTCTTTTTCTTTTCCTAGCAAACCATCTGGATCAAAGGCATGAAATGCTAATCCAAGAACTGAGCATATCGGAGCTAGAGTAATATACCTTTTCTCCCAAGTCACATTTATTCCAATAGATTCTTTTCCTTTAAATTTCTTTTTGCATATAATCCCAACATCAGGAATAGAAGCCGCATCCGAACCAGCCCAAGGGCTTGTTAGAGCAAATGCGGGTACTTCCCGACCATTCGCTAATTTTGGCAAGTAATACTCTTTTTGTTTGTCAGTTCCGTAGTGAAGAAGAAGTTCACCTGGCCCGAGAGAGTTTGGAACCATTACCATAACAGATAGAGCAGAGCTTCTAGTCGCTAGTTTTGTTAAAATTTGGGATTGAGCATATGCAGAAAATTCTAGTCCTCCGTATTTTTTGGGAATTATCATACCCAAAAAACCTTTCTCTTTGAGGAAACTCCAGACATTATCAGGTAACTCGTTATAGTGATGATTAATATTCCATTCGTTTACCATTTCACAAACTTGATTAACTTCGTTTTCGATAAACGATTTTTCTTCATCGGTTAAAGTAGGTACAGGTGTACTAAAAAGTGAGTTCCAATTTGGTTTGCCACTCATGATTTCTTGATCCCACCAAACACTACCAGCTTGGAGTGCAATTTTTTCTGTTTGTGACATAGGAGGTAAACTAAGCCTAATTTTGTTTAATAAAAATTTTGTTGCCCATTTAGTGTTCATCAATTTTTCTCCATACTAGAAGATTCATAAGTTGTCATGTTTTTGGAAAGGGGAGCTCTTAAACCTCCTACAAGAAATGTCATAAGTCTGTTCATTAATAACTTTTGACTAGTGCTGGTATTTTCCATTTTGATATCGGTATTGGAAAAAAGAGCTGGCAAGCCATTGCCAGAAATCGCAAATGTTGTGGCACCAAGCATAAAATGAAACCGCCAGACAATTTCAGTTTCTGGAACTCCAGGCAAAGATTTGCAAAGAGCGATCTTAAATCTTTTAATCACATCAGAGTGNTGATTTGTGGCAACTGACCATATTAAATTACTTGGTTCNAATGACGATCTACCAAGAAGTTTTAAAAACATTTCACCACCGTTTTTTTTATCGTCNATCATTTTNAGAAGGGTGCCAAAAAAAGCATCTAAAATCAAAGATGGTCTTAACGGAGCCCCANCAGCATTACTTTCCAGCCTTAACAAAGCATTGAGCCTTTCTTGATTTAACCAGTCGAGCTTTTTTTTTAATAATTCTTCTAAAAGCTTTTCTTTGGATCCGAAGTAATAATGAATAGAAGCTAGATTAACNCCAGCNTCATTTGTTATATCTCGAATCGATGCTGCATCATAACCTTTGNTTGCNAATAATCTCTCAGCACANTCTAATATTTTTTTTACAGTTTTNGGTTGTTCTATGTCTTTTTGCAACGCTACNGTCAATATNTGGCTCCTAAATATTTAAAACGAACGTTTGAATAGTAATTTTCATCCCAATTCTTATTAAAGTCAACAAAAAATGTTTTTTTTTGTAGCATCATATTGAAATGGAGATTAAAAATGAAAAAAACAAAAACTAATAAGAAACCTTGGTTAGACCATTACCCAAAAGGGGTNCCGGATGAAATCAATCCAGAAAAATTTAAAAATTTAATAGAGTTGTTCGAGGACTCATTTAAAAAGCATAAGCATTTAGTNGCATACAAATGCATGGATAAGGAGTTATCATTTTTTGATTGGGAAATTCAATCAAAAAAAATTGCTTCGTATCTACAATATCTAGGACTATCTTCAACGGCAAAAGTTGCTATCATGATGCCTAATTTGCTACAGAACCCTATTTCCATAGCCGCCGTAATCAGGGCTGGCTATGTTGTTGTTAATGTTAACCCGCTTTATACAGCTAGGGAATTAAATCATCAACTGATAGACTCGGAAGCAGAAGCAATAATTATTTTAGATAATTTTTCTTGGGTTTTAGAAAAAGCAATAGTTGGTACAAAAATTAAACATGTCATCACTACTAGTATTGGTGATTTATTAGGTTTAAAAGGGGTCTTCATAGACTTTTTTTTACGTTATGTAAAAAAAGTCGTAAAAAAAAATAAACTCTATAAGTGCAACATCACAATCCATCATTTAAAAAAAATTATTTTTAATAAATCCAAAAAATACACGTTTCCAAGAGATATCGGATCTGATTTTTCTGCTTGTCTTCAGTACACTGGCGGTACGACTGGAGTGGCAAAAGCTGCGATACTATCCCATAAAAACTTAGTTGCAAACTGTCTTCAAGCTGAGGCTTGGTACAAACCTGCGCTTGATGATATGAAATTTGATTCAAAAAGAGAAACTTTTAGTAATAAAAATCAGCCTGTTACAGTATGTGCTTTGCCGCTTTATCATATTTTTGCACTAACGGCATGTTTGTTATTAGGGTTAAAATCGGGGGTCAAAAATCTTTTAATAGTTAATCCTAGAGATTTTAAGAATTTTGTAGCCACACTAGAAAAAGAACCTTTTCATATCTTCCCAGGAGTAAATACGCTTTTCAACGCTTTAATGAATCAAAAAAAATTTGCTAATTTGGACTTCTCAAATTTAAGAATTTCAATTGGTGGTGGAATGGCATTAACTGAATCTGTGGCTGAGCGCTGGCATAAAACCACAGGGTGCCCGATGATTGAAGGTTTTGGTTTGTCAGAGACTTCACCAGTTGCCACAGTGGTATCAGTAAACGCAAAAAAATACAGTGGAAATGTTGGCTTACCAGTCTCCTCGACAGAGGTTCGAATTGTAAACGATGCTGAAGAAGATGTGGATTACAATCAAATCGGTGAAATTTTAGTTAAAGGTCCTCAAGTAATGAAAGNGTATTGGAAAAAAAGCGAAGAATCAAAATTAGTTTTTACAAGCGACCGTTTTTTTAAGACTGGTGATCTCGGTTCTATGGACACGAAAGGTTTTGTAAAAATAATTGATAGAAAGAAAGATATGATTAATATTAGTGGATTTAATGTTTATCCCAATGAGGTAGAACAAGTAGTATCCTCTTATCCAAACGTTATAGAGTGCGCTGTTGTCGGTGGTTTAAATAGCAAAAGTGAAGAGATTGTTAGGTTGTTTGTTGTAACNAGAGATNACANCTTTACAAAAGAAAAATTNGTTAAATTTTGTAAGCAAAATTTAGCAGCCTACAAATGTCCCAAGGAAATCATTATTAANGACGAGTTACCAAAAACAAATGTAGGTAAGATATCTAGGAAAACACTTAGAGAAGANGTNTAACTAATCTCTTAACAGAAGAGGTTTTCTTGCTTTTGCCCAATCCTTAATCCATGTTGACAATTCTGGGGATTTCTTTTCGTGCATAAGTGCTGACAGGACAGTTTCTGTTGGAACTGGACCATTTTTGTTTAGTATGCAAGATTTCACAATTCCTCCGGCNACAGTTTCATTATTTCTTTGAAATCTCTGTTCTAGAAATATAAACTTTTCATCCCAACCACGTACTTTAGTAATAACACTAACCTTGTCAAATAGATCAAGAGATTTTCCAAAACTTATAGTTTCATCCGCAACAACTGGGAACCATTTTTTTGACTTGAAAACTCTTAGCAAACCAGTTCTTTGTAGCAAATCTAATCTTGCTATGTCCATCCANGCAAAATAGCGAGCATTATTCATGTGTAAATTTAGGTCAAGATCAGTTGGAACAACCATAAAAGGTGTTGAACACTCCTCATCTATTTTGAGATTAGATCTCCAGTGTTTGGATGCAAGAGTTAAAATTAATCTTACCCAGATATTAAGATTCATGGGAAATTGTTGTAACCTTAAAAATTATATTATTGAAAAAATAGAAATGAAATATACAGCAGACATTTGTGATTCTAACGAAAAATTGATTGATGCAGGTGATATACGAATATTAAGCCCTGTTTTCAGACCCTTTGCAAAAAAACAGCATATGTCAGGTCAAATATTAACTGTAAAGGCTTTCGAAGACAACAGTTTAGTGCGATCTTCATTGGAACAGCAAGGTGAGGGCAGAGTTTTAGTCGTTGATGGTGGTGCCAGTAATAGATGTGCATTGTTTGGNGGTGCACTTGGAAAATTAGCGGAAAAGAACGATTGGTTGGGTGTCATTATCTATGGATGTGTAAGAGATAGCCATGAAATAATTCAATGTAACATTGGAGTTTGGGCAATTGGTACAAATCCCAGAAAAAGTAAAAAAATGGGTTTTGGAGAAGTCGGAGAGGCNATAGATATTAGAGGAACTAGAATTTACAATAATGAATTTTGTATTGCAGATGATGATGGAATTTTAATTTCCTCTGTCGATATTAATAAGCTTATTTAGNATCTGTCAGCGAACTAATTTTGTTTGTCAAGAATAATTTTTTTTCTGGTCATTTTCTAGCCATTCTAGGTTGATCCAATACTGTTGCCTTTTTTTCATGTTGACCACTATATTTTTCCACATTTGGTGGGGATAACTTTTTTAGGAGGAGTTTTGGTAGGAAAAAAATATGATGAATCATCAATAACAGTGCTTAAAGGTTTGGAGCCTGTCAAACAGCGACCAGGTATGTATACACGGACTGAAAATCCGCTACATATTTTACAAGAGGTAATTGACAACTCAGCAGATGAGGCTTTAGCCGGTTACTCTAAATCAGTTTCTATTATTTGTCATGAAGATGAAAGTTACAGTATTGTTGATGATGGCAGGGGTATTCCAGTCGGACTTCATCCCAATGAAAAAATACCAGTAATTGAAATTGTTTATACGAAACTTCATGCAGGAGGTAAGTTTGAAAAAGGTATTGAGTCGGCCTATGCATTTTCAGGCGGTCTTCATGGTGTGGGTGTTTCAGTTACAAATGCACTGTCAAAAAAAGTGGAAGTAACAGTCTGGCGTCAATCCTTTGAATGGNGAATTGTTTTTGAAAATGGAGAAGTTGTATCTAATTTGGCAAAAAAAAAGCAAGTTAGAAATAAAACTGGAACAAGTGTTCGAGTTTGGCCAGACAACAAATATTTTGATTCCAAAACAATTCCTTTGGATACTCTAAAAAANAGTCTCAGGGCAAGAGCTGTTCTATTACCAGGCGTAAAATTTACCTTTGATAGTGAAATAGACAACTCTAAACAAACATGGTTTTACGANAATGGGCTAGCTGATTATTTCTCACAAAATATACTTGGTTCTGACTTCACTGCACCTATTTGGGAGTCCGAAAGTTATGTAAAAACTGAGGATGATTTTTTTTCCGAAGGTGAGGGTGCAAAATGGATTTTGGCTTTTTCAAATTCAGGTCCAATTATTAGAGAATCCTACGTAAATTTAATTCCTACACTTGCTGGTGGGACTCATGAGGCAGGTTTTANGGAGGGAATTTTTCAAGCTGTTAAAAGNTTCATTGAACAGCACAAAATGCTTCCAAAAGGAACTAAGNTGTTGTCAGAGGATGTTTTTTCCAGAATAAGTTTCATATTGTCAGCANAAGTTCTTGATCCACAATTTCAGGGTCAGACCAAAGAAAAATTAACTAGTAGAGATGCACTAAGACTTATATCATCGAGAATTAAGGGACCCTTTGAAATATGGCTTCATAAAGATACCGAAATAGGTAAAAAAATAGCTGATTTGGTAATACACCATGCCCAACTTAGNCAAAGAGCTTCGAAAGTTATTGAAAGAAAAAGATCTTCCTCAGTAGCTGTTTTNCCAGGAAAACTGACAGACTGTGAATCCAAAGACNTCAATCGTAATGAATTATTTTTGGTAGAAGGCGATTCGGCGGGTGGTTCAGCAAAAATGGGAAGAGATAAACTGTTTCAAGCTATACTTCCACTCCGTGGCAAAGTGNTAAATACATGGGAAGCAGATAAACTACGTTTACTTGCCAACTCTGAAGTGCATGATATCTCGGTTGCAATTGGGATCGACCCTCACGACGAAAACAATTTTTTGGAATTAACAAACTTAAGGTATGGAAAAATTTGTATCTTATCGGATGCAGATGTTGATGGTTCTCATATTCAAGTTCTATTGTTAACTTTATTTATAAAACATTTTCCAAGGTTGGTCTCTGGAGGGTATATTTATATTTCCAGACCTCCTCTGTATAGAATTGATGTAGAAAAAAGAGGNAAAAAACCACCTAAGAAAATTTATGCATTAGATGAAAAAGAACTAGATGGGATTTGTGAAAAACTGAACAAGGAAGGCTTTACAGAAAATCAGTTCGCAATTTCAAGATTCAAAGGCCTAGGTGAAATGAATGCTGATCAACTTTGGGAAACTACATTGAACCCTGATACAAGAAGATTAATGCCCGTTAAAATCGAAGCATCTGAAATTTTATTGACAAAACAAAAATTTAATATGTTGATGGCTAAAGGTGAATCTAGTTCTCGAAGGTCATGGCTCGAAAAAATGAGTGATAAAGCCCAGGTAGATCTATGAAAAAAAAAAAACAAACTGAATCCTCCTCACAAAAAAATTTGCCATTTAATGTGGACCCTCGAGTTCAAAATAATGACTCAATGTCTTTAGCTGAGTTCGCTGAAAAAGCATATTTGGATTATGCGATTTCTGTAGTCAAGGGTAGAGCTATTCCAGACATATGCGACGGACTAAAACCTGTCCAAAGAAGAATTCTTTTTGCAATGGATAGAATGTTTTTAAAATCAAATTCTAAACCAGTGAAATCAGCTCGGGTGGTTGGTGATGTTTTAGGTAAATTTCATCCTCATGGGGATCAATCAGCATATGAGGCTCTCGTGAGACTAGCCCAAGAATTTTCTGTTAGATATCCATTAATTGAAGGCCATGGTAATTTTGGATCTAGAGATGGTGATGGTGCAGCTGCAATGAGATACACAGAGGCCAGGTTAACAACCTTTTCAGAATTNTTACTNTCAGAGGTGGATGAGGGAACTGTTAACTTTAATTCAAATTATGATGGTTCATTCATCGAACCAACTCGACTTCCAGCACGGTTGCCAATTTGTCTGCTCAACGGCGCATCTGGTATAGCAGTTGGTATGGCGACGGAAATACCTCCACACAATTTACGTGAAGTATCCAATGCAATTTTATCAATATTACAAAATCCAAATATTAGTGAAGAACAAATTTTTAGNATAGTAAAAGGGCCGGACTTTCCAGGTGGTGGTCAAATTATTTCATCTTACAATCAAATAAAAGAGATTTATGTTTCCGGTAAGGGAACAATTAGAACGCAAGCAAGATGGGAATTTGAAGACTTAGCTAGAGGTCAGTGGAGAATGATTGTTTATGAGTTACCTCATGGTGTTTCGTCTAAAAAAATCTTAGAGGAGATAGATGATTTAACCAACCCCAAATTAAAACCAGGAAAAAAAACATTTTCGTCTGATCAAACTCAAGCCAAACAATTGGCTCTTGGAAAACTAGACTCTGTGAGAGACGAGTCAGGTAAAGATGCACCTATAAGACTTGTTTTTGATCCTAAAAATTCCAGGATAAGAAGAGAGGAGTTTTCAAATTTTTTGTTAGCTAATACTTCACTTCAAAGTTCTACATCAATTAATCTTGTAGCTGTCAGTGAGCAAGGAAAACCAAGACAATTTTCATTGATTGAGTTGTTAAACCAATGGACTAAATTTAGGATTACCGCAACTAAGAGAAGGTCTGAATTTCGACTTCACAGAGTTAATGAACGAATACATATACTTGAAGGTAGATTNAAAGCACTTGATTCAATTGATTTGGTTATTGCAATAATTCGTGAAAGTGATGATCCAAAAAAAATNCTTATTAATAGATTTGGTTTATCTGAAATTCAANCAAACGATATTTTGGAAATTAAACTCAAACAATTAGCAAGATTAGAATTTATAAAAATAGAAGAAGAACTAAAAGAAAAAAATAAAATTGCAAAAAAATTAAAAAAAATTTTAAAAAATGAGAAATTTCTTAAAGAATTGGTTTCTTCGGAATTAATTGAAGATTCCAAAAAATTTGGTGATGATCGAAGAACGCTTATTAAACAAGCAGAAAAAGCTTATGTATCTACCCAGACTGTTGATGAACCAGTCACAGTAGTAATTTCAGAAAATGGATGGTTGCGAGTCAGACAAGGACATGGTCATGATCCTTTGGCTTTTGGTTTTAAAACAGGCGATTCTCTTTACGGAACTTATGAATGTAGAAGTAATGATTATGTAGCCACTATTTCATCTTCTGGTAGAAGCTTTACTATACCAATAAATGTATTACCCGGAGGCAGAACGGATGGTGTTCCATTTACATCATTAGTAGACATTGAGTCTGGTACAAATCTAATAACATTTTCCGCTGGCTCTATTAGTGATCAGTTATTAGTTGTCACAAAAAATGGTCTAGGTTTTGTAACTAACATCAAGGGGCTATTGTCAAGAAACAAATCTGGAAAACAATTTATAAAACTTGATAAGGATGATAGTCTATTTTCAATGATTACCACAGATCAAAAAAATAATGGNATTGCTATTTTGTCAATTCAACAAAGGTTAATAGTTTTTGGACAGGGAGAGATAAAAAAACTTTCTAATGGTGGAAGGGGAGTTTCACTTATCGCATTAGACCCTAAGGATGAAGTTGTGGATGTTAAAGTTCTTGGATCAAAAGGATTAATTTTATTGGGAACTAATAAAAAAATGGTTTATAAAGAAAAAAAACTTTCTAATGATGACCTTTTGAAATTTATTTCAAAACGCGGAAGAAAAGGTAAAGTTCTTCATAGCAAGTTTGTTGTCAANAGGCTTAAAGTTTTGAATAAAAACACTTGAATTTTGTTATCTAAACCCAACATAAATTAATTAAGATTATAAAACCGGTTAAAAAAATTTTGTCATGAGGAATATTTATGTCTAAAGAATCACTATCTTTCCAAACTGAAGTTAGTCAATTGTTAAACCTAATGATTCACTCACTGTACAGCAATAGAGATATATTTCTGCGAGAACTCGCTTCCAACGCCTCTGACGCTTGCGATAAACTCAGAATTGAAGCACTTGCAGACGATACCTTGTATGAAGAAAATTCAGAATTGAACATAAAAGTCGAGTTTGATGAAAAAGCAAGAACAATTACAGTCACAGATAACGGTGTTGGAATGAGTAGGGACGAGGTAATTAATAATCTCGGGACAATTGCCAAGTCAGGTACCAAAGAGTTCTTCAGTAAACTGTCAGGCGATAAAGCCAAAGATTCAGCTTTAATTGGACAATTTGGAGTTGGTTTTTATTCATCATTTATCGTAGCAAGCAAAGTCATTGTAAAGACAAGAAGAGCAGGACTAAAATCCTCTGATGCCGTTTCCTGGGAGTCAGATGGGGTAAGTGGTTTTAGTATTCAGGAAATCGACAAGAAGGAAAGAGGAACTGAAGTAAAGTTATTTCTTAGGGTGAGCAAATCTGACGACAATGATACAGAAAAAAGTTTTGATGACTTATTATCTCACTGGAAAATTAAAGAAATCATAAAACGCTACTCCGACCATATAGGTATTCCAATCAGCATGAAAAAAAGAGAATGGGATGAAAAAAAGTCTGCTTATATTGAATTAGATGAATATGAAGTGGTTACNAAAGCTTCAGCTCTCTGGACAAGATCTAAGCAAGATATCAAAGAAGATGAGTACAAAGAATTTTACAAAAGCTTTGCTAATGGTGTTGATGAACCTCTCTCCTTTACTCATAATAAGGTTGAAG
The DNA here is from genome assembly GCA_002170285.1 of Betaproteobacteria bacterium TMED100. Lineage (GTDB taxonomy): Bacteria > Pseudomonadota > Gammaproteobacteria > Burkholderiales > Burkholderiaceae_A > UBA7377. Next base: position 5,955 of record NHFB01000037.1, on the reverse strand, counting down.
GTCGTTCAGAATATATTCAACTTTTATATATCCCTTCAAAAGCACCCTTTGATTTATATGACAGGCAGCAAAGACACGGACTTAAATTATATATAAAGCGTGTTTTTATTATGGATGATGCAGAGCAGTTACTACCAAACTATCTTCGATTTGTTCAAGGAGTTGTTGATTCCTCAGACTTACCTTTGAACATTTCCAGAGAGATATTGCAGGAGAGTAGAGANATTAAAGCTATTCGTGAAGGATGTGCTAAAAGAACACTCACTCTTTTAACTGATCTTATGAAAAACAAGCCTGAAGACTATAAAATATTTTGGAATGAATTTGGACAGTGTATTAAAGAAGGTTTTGGTGAGGACATTTCAAACAAAGATAAGCTTGCAAATTTATTGAAATTTAAAAGCACCTACGATGAGTCTGAACCCACAGTCTCACTTAACGACTATATTTCGCGAATGAAGTCTGGTCAAGACAATATTTATGTTATTACTGGAGATAGTGTACAAGCTGTTAAACATAGTCCTCATTTAGAAATTTTCAAAAAAAAGGAAGTTGAAGTTCTATATCTTACAGACCGAGTAGATGAGTGGATGTTGAACTTCTTGACAGAGTTTGATGGAAAAAGTATTCAGTCAGTTTCAAAAGGTTCTGTTGATTTACAAAAAATTGGATCAGATAATAATAAAGATAAACCCTCTGATGATAGTATCAAGGACTTAGAAAATAAAGCACAACCTGTTATTGAAAAAGCGAAAAAAGTACTTGGTCAAAAGGTTAAAGATATTAGAATAACTAATAGATTGACAGATTCTGCTTGTTGCTTGGTTTCTGATGATAACGATGTGAGTGGTCATCTTGAAAGATTGTTGAAATCAGCTGGTCAAAATGTTCCGGATAGAAAACCTATATTAGAGTTAAACCCAACGCATCCTATTGTTGCAGCACTAATTAAGGAAAGCGATGCTGGTGGAGGCCAGATAGTAGGTCCAGACGGAAGCCAAGTTTCTGATGGCGTTTCTACTGTTTTTAGTGATCTAGTGAGTCTCTTGTTTGACCAAGCTTTACTAGCTGAGGGTGGTCAACCTGATGATCCAGCTTCGTTTGTCCGAAGGCTTAACGGTTTTCTTTTGGAGGGGCTTTCAAAATAATTTTAAACTAAGTGTTAAACTTGTTATATTATTTTAGGATTTTGTGGGGGATTTAATGTTTTCAAAATTTTTCATTTTTAACAACCTTTTTAAATTCTTGATTGCATCTGTATGCTCAGGTGTATTTTTGATATCGGCTAACCCAGTTCAAGCTGAAGTTGTTGGAGACATAGAGGCAGGTAAAAACAAAATATCCATGTGTGTTGGTTGTCATGGAATAGCTGAGTATAAAACCGCCTTTCCAAAAACATACAGAGTACCAAAAATCGCTGGTCAACGAAGCGAATATATTGTTTCTGCTCTAAAAGCCTACAGAAGCGAGGAAAGGAGCCACCCCAGTATGAGGGCTGTTGCTGGCTCTATGACAGATCAAGATATTGCAGATGTTGCAACTTTTTACAGTACACTAAAGCANTAATTAAAANGAGAATTGCGAGCTATNAATGAATAATTACTTAAGATCAGGTTTTTTTATTTTGTTAATTTCAGGTCTCTTCTCTAATTTCGCTTTTGCTCTTGATTTNAATGCTGGCAAAGAGAAGGCTGAAGGTGTTTGCGCTGGATGTCATGGAAAAGATGGTATAACAGCTATACTACCTTCTTACCCCATCCTTGCTGGTCAACATCAGGATTACTTGTCACAAGCACTTCATGATTACAAATCAGGGGCCAGGAAAAACGCTGTTATGTCTGGAATCGCTTCAACTTTAACAAATGAAGATATCACGAATATTTCGGCTTATTTTTCAACAATGCCAAGTCCACTTCATCTAAAAATTCGTCAATAATATTTATCCGCCAATATAACTCATCTCAATTTTTCTTTTTTTTGAGGTTTCCGGATTCAAAGACCTCAGTTCCGAGTATCTGTCTGCTCTATGATGCCAAATTTCACTAATATGTTGTGTTAGTAACTCAATAATACGGTTTTTTTGGTCAAGATTTGATTTATCGGAGTTGTTAATTGTGGATCTTAATATTGACTTGAGGTCAAAACCATTGGAAGCGAACAGACATGTATAAAGAAACCCGTCAGCAGAAATTCTAGCTCTAGTGCAATTTTTACAAAAAGGATTAGTAACTGAAGAAATTAGACCAATCTGGGTTTCGTCACAATCATATTGCCATTTTTCAGAAACCTCATTTGCATTTTCACGACCTATATAATTAAGAACAAATTCTTTTTTTAGAAGGGTTAAGATTTCTTGTGAAGTAGCAACCTTTTCTTTTTTCCATGAATTAGACGACCCAACATCCATAAACTCAATGAATCGTAAGGTTACCCCACGATTTTTGAAGTATTTGGCCATTGGTATTATTTGATTCTCGTTTAAACCCTTTCTTACCACCATGTTAACTTTTACTTCTAAACCTATTTTCTTTGCATGGTCTATTCCTTTCAAAATTTCTTTTACATTGAAATTAGTGTCAGAAATAGCTTCAAAAATTTCTTGATTTAAAGAGTCTAAACTTACAGTGATTCTTTGCAAGCCTGCATCAAACAATGATTGTGCTTTGCCAAACAAAAGTGTTCCATTGGTAGTAAGTGCGATTTCAACAGGTTTTCTTTCAATGGTTCTAAGATTAGCAAGAACTTTTATAAGGTCCTCTACATTCTTTCTTAACAATGGTTCACCACCTGTAAGTCTAAGCTTTTCAGCACCCAACTTAATAAAAGCTGAAGAAAGAAAAACGACCTCTTCAAATGTAAGCAAATCTTTATTACCTAAAAATTGATAGTTATCATCAAAAACGGTTTTAGGCATGCAATATGTACATCGAAAATTACATTTATCGATAAGAGATATTCTAACGTCAGTCAATTTTCTATTGAACTTATCTAAAGGCATCTTTTTTTGGTGATTCAAAAATGCAAAAGGTTTTTTGGGAAAATAACTTTTTTCTAATCCAATTTTGGAGACTATTTTTATGGTTTTCATTAAATTTACAGATCAGTTTTCTTGGTTTCGACCATTTCGAGGGGATTGATATCTTGAATTAATACTTTTTTTCTAGTGATTTTTCTACCTAGTTTTTCAGAGTTCTTTTCTTTANTTGTTGATTCGAANTNGTCCTGCTGTTTTGTTTGAATCCATTCTAAGCCAGAGGATTCAATATCTAGCTCGAGTTTCTTCANTGATTCATTCTTTTTTTTGGAATTAGNATTTAAACTTGGTTTAGTATCTTTGATGTTAGCAGTTTCTTTTTTGTGATCTCTGCTTTCGGACTTCTTGTTTTCATTTAAAACATCTAAGCTTATTGTGGGGGAAGCTATTANATCGAGTACTTTTTCGCTTTCANCTGATGTTTCTTCAGAGGAGTAAACAGTTTTATTTTCGATAGATTTTGGACTNTTATCTATCCTCTCCTCTTTTCTAACAGGTTTTCTTTTTTTNCTTTTGTTTTTATCGTTTAACTGTCGTTCGTTTAAGTTTGATTTATTCTTTTCGTCTGCTCTTAGTTTGGCACTGTTAGTATCATCTTTGCTTCGGTCNATATCTAAAGAATTTGAGTTACTATTNTCATTATNGANTAGNGTTTTTGCTCGAGGATGTTGTTCTTTNCGTTTGTTTTTTTCCTGTCTATCCGTTTTATNTTTGTTTAAGTTTGTATTTTGTCTTGCATTCTCATGTATTCTTGCTGAGTTTTTTCTTCTATCTTTGGTTTGATTAGGGTTTGTTTTTCTACTTGAGGTAAAATTTTGGTCGACTTTATTTCTTCTGCGATTAACAACCCTTTGCTTAGTTGCAACACTTCTTTTTTTTGTATTATGTTTATCAGTAAAGAGACTTAAAATTTTTCTAAAAACATTGTTAAAGAATTTGTTAGTTCTATTTTTGTTGACTGGGGCAGGTAATTTTGTAGCTACTCCCTTGATAACCGCCTTTTGTGAAACCTTTTTGTTTTTCGCATCTTTTGATGAAACGAACTTGACTTCCGAAGAAGGCTGTTCAGTAATTTTATAACTGGGTTTGTTTTCATCCAATTTTGGATCTTCGAATTTCAATCTTTCAATCGAATAATTTGGGGTTTCTAAAAACTTATTTGGAATTAAAACAATGGTGACTTTAAGTTGAACCTCTAAAGTAGCTAGATCAGTTCTTTTTTCGTTTAGCAAAAAAGTTGCTACCTCTATTGGTACTTGTACATAAATCGAAGATGTTCCATCTTTCATCGACTCTTCTTGGATGATCCTTAATATATGAAGAGCACTGGAATTTATGTCTCTTATCACACCAACGCCATTACATCTGGCACAAGTTATGTGAGACCCCTCGTTCAATGCTGGACGTAGCCTTTGTCTCGACAATTCAACTAATCCAAATCTTGAAATTTTACCCATTTGAACCCTTGCTCGATCGATTGACAACGAGTCTTTCAAACATTGTTCAACATCTCTTTGATTTTTAGTTGATTCCATATCAATAAAATCAATTACTATCAGTCCTCCAAGGTCCCTGAGCCTTAATTGCCTTCCAATTTCTTCAGCGGCCTCTAAATTAGTTTTAAAAGCAGTATCTTCAATATCTGAACCTCTTGTTGAGCGGGCCGAATTTACATCAACTGCGACAAGAGCTTCTGTATGATCGATAACAATTGCTCCACCGAGCGGAAGTTGAACAACTCTTGAGTAAGCAGTCTCTATTTGATGCTCGATTTGAAATCTAGAGTATAGCGGAAAATCCTCGGAGTACTTTTTGACCCTAGGCTCCATATCAGGCATAACATATTGCATAAATTGCTTTGCTTGATTAAAAATATCATCTGTGTCAACGAGTATTTCACCTACTTCAGGGTGAAAGTAATCTCTGATTGCTCTAATTACCAAACTAGATTCTTGATATATTAGATAAGCACCTTGTTGTATGGATCTGGCGCCGCTGATCGCATTCCAAAGTTGAGTCAAATAGGTTAAATCCCACTTGAGTTCTTCAACTGATCTGCCAATGCCCGCTGTGCGAGCAATTACACTCATACCACTTGTTAAATCTAATTTGTCTATGGCATCTTTAAGTTCTTGTCTTTCCTCACCTTCGATCCTTCTGGAAACACCACCGCCTCTTGGGTTATTTGGCATTAAAACCAAGTATCTACCAGCAAGAGAAATAAAAGTTGTCAATGCTGCACCCTTATTACCTCGTTCTTCTTTTTCAATTTGAACAAGTAATTCGGTACCCTCGCTTATCGGAAATTTACTTTTGAATTCGGAACTAGCCGAGGTGTTGTTTTTTTGAAATTCCTTTGCAATTTCTTTAAACGGAAGAAATCCGTGACGTTCTTCCCCGTAGTTGACAAAGCAAGCTTCTAAACTTTGTTCGACCCTAGTAACGACACCTTTATAAATATTACTTTTCTTTTGTTCTTTACCAGCTACTTCAACATCAAAATCAATTAATTTTTGACCATCAACTGTGGCTACCCGTAATTCTTCTGCATGAGTTGCATTGAATAGCATTCTCTTCATTTTGCCATCTCCAATTCATGGACATGCTTAAGTCCAATTTTTTGCAGGGATAGTCAATTTCACGAGGTATCTTTGATGAGCACAGAAGCACAAAAAATGAAAATATTCTTCTAATAATGTAAAAAAATTTAATAGATTGAAAAATACTTGTAATAACAAAGTTGCTATTGAAACTGTCAAAAAGTAGCTTAGTCATTTTTTTTATCTACTGTATCCTGTAAGTATTGCCAGAAGCCCACTTCGGGTGCCCCTCGGAAGTAATGTACATGCATGTAACTAATAAGCAATTTAGCGAAAATACATGCTCCCCATATTTAAAAAGGCTATTATTTTCAAAATAAT
>NHFB01000036.1 GCA_002170285.1 Betaproteobacteria bacterium TMED100 | reverse complement strand
GATGCAGTTACTGCCATACAAGCACAAATAGATGAGCAAGCTTTTAGTAAGGGTTTGGTTGCGGCTAATTTGCAAGTTGCCGCTGAAAGGTTAGCAAATCTTCAAACTTGGTCGACTGCTAGATCCCAAAAATCAGATTTTCAAATAAGTGCATCGCAAACATCATTATTAGGAGAGGAAAACACTAGATTAGCTGAATTAGATTTAAAAGTTGTAAATTATGCAGCTGATGCCGCCGAGCCAACTAGAGCAGAACGTCAACTAATTACTATGAGTGCATTATCAGTCACAACAACTACCCCTTCTGCCTCTGGGACATTTACAATTGAGGATTCAGGTACTACTGAGGCAACAGTCAACGCCGATACCTTACAGGCAAAATTTGGTCAAAGAACTGATATTAACGTTGGAAATATTGCTACTTCGGCGAATGTAACCTTGGCAGGATCTACAGCCGGTATTGCAGCTGGATATGCTGAGAACGTATTAAATACGTCTAGCCTTACTCTTGCTGTTGCAGGAACTAACTACTCGATAGACTTAACAGGCGTAACAGCCAACCAATCCGCCATAACCACTGCTGTAGTTTCAGCTCTTGGAACTCAGTCAGTTGGAACTGCAGTTAGTACTTTTACTGTTCAAGATGCAAGCGATACTAATGGNTCGCAGAGAGAATTTTTAATTAATTCTGCNGGAACTGGTTTTCAGATACAGTTTATGAGATCTGANAAAGGATCNACAGTAACTTTAACCGATAATAGTAATGTATTTACTGCTGGTGGTTCTGCGTTAGTCAGCACTACCGTTACTGATGTGAGGGATTACGACAACAATCAAAGTGCAACAAGTGTTGCAAGAGCAAGTATAGATGCTTTGTTGGCAACTGGTAATTACGAGGAAGTTGGTATTGCTAAGTCGCAACAAATAGATTTGACCACTCTCACAGCTGTGGGAACAAGCTTAGCCCAAACTACATTAACGTTTACACTACCTTCTACTAGTTTAAACGCTGGGGGTTCTGTTTCAGTGACAGGGTACAGCGCTGATATTTCTTCTACAGCCTTGGCTAGACTAGTTGTTGATAGAATTATTGAGGCTGATTTAGCGGAGGAAGTACCGGCATTTAAGAAAACAAAAAAAGATACTGATGGTAATGAAGTCAGACAAATAGTTGATTTAGGCAATGGGAAACTTCAATTAAAGTTTCTCACTACCGAAACTACGGTTGGAGATGTTGCAATCAAAGACCAATCCAATGCAGCGGTNGGTACCAATGCTGGTGCTGAGGGGGGAGCGGCGGATACTATTTATACCNCGCAAGAATATAAAGCAGCTACTTTTGACACGCCAACTTACCCAGATGCCGCGACTGCAAAACGGCAGATTCTAGATAACGACGACGGAACTTATACAATTCAATTTTTAACTGCTGATGAAGACAAAAATCCTCTAACCTCTACCATATCTGACGGTGTGAGCATAACGGTAAATTCTGCACAAATACAAAGTTATCAGGTTACCAAGCCTGAAATCCAAACATTAACCTTTACTGCACCAGCAAATCCAATCACACTAAGTAAAAAAGTCACGATAGGTGGTCAGGACGTTACAATTGCTCCTGCTGCTGGTCAAGCATCAATAGAAACAGCAACTGATGTTGCAAATTTTATGGCAACAGCACTGGGTGATCGTTATCCTGATGCTGATATTTCAGCAACAGCCGCACCGGCAGGTTCTGTTGTAATGAATTTTGTTCTTGATGATGGTGATATTGACTTGTTTACTTTGGTTGATACAGAAGCATCTGGTATTACAATGACAGTAAATCAAGTTCAAGATTACTTTAACACTGCTGATTTAACTGAAAGAGACTTTGCTAGACAAGTGGCAGATTCTGTAGCGCCGATACAAGTGGCAGCTCGACTGGCACTGGAAAATAAAGGGGATAAAAATGATGTTCTTGCAGCTATTAATTTAGCTGTAGCTGGCCAAAACACCGGTAATGCATATTTTTCAAATGTAGCTACAATACAGGCAGCAGCTACAAGTGAGTCAGAAAAATCATCTGCTACAGGCTTATCTGTCTATTTGGCTGTTTTAAATAACGGTACAGGTATTCAAAGAGCAGCTGTAGAGGCTTATTCAAAAAGAGATTCCACAAGTGCAACAGTACTTCAAGCTATTAGAGATGCCAAAGCATTAGCAGATAACGAGGCCAATACACTAGTTACCNTATCAAGTACAAATGCGGGTGTCGCNACTTCTACACTTGCAACTGTGCAAAACTATATAACTGACACCTCTGGAACAAGTGATATAAATGCTTCTTCAGCAATATCTCGAGAGAATAGATTTTTAAACCTCAAAGTAGGTTATGACGAGGTAGATGGCGGTTTTACTTTTGGATCAGCCCAAAATGATCAAGTAAGTCTTCAGTCAGCGCAGGAAGCAACTGAAAATGTTCTATTTGGTCTTGGTTTACAACCTACCGAGGTTGATGCAGATACAGATTTATACGGAACTGGTTTTTATCCAAATGGGAATGAAATAAGGAATGCTTCCGATCAACGCTTCGGGATAAAAGTTGAATTTAATGATACGACCAAAACTTTCAACATAGCATCTGGTACCACAGGTGACAGATCAACAGTCAAAATTAGTGATTCAAGTCCACTATCAAATCTTTTGTTTGGTTTTGAAACTGCTAGGGCAGATTTAGTTGAACCTGCTGCTGTTGGTCCAACACCAGTAGTTGAGACATCAAACGTACCTTTGAGGGGCATCGCTTCTACACCTGCAGTATTACAGGGAACTTCAATAGGTATTAACTTGGATAATAAATTTGCAGTTGATCCTAGAAATGACACTTTCGTTGTTACTGTCGATAATGTGACAGGTTTGATTAAGATGCCAAACAAAGCAGATTACAACATTGAGGAATTTAGAGGACTGCTTGAGCAAAGAGTAAATGCNTTAGCAGATTCCTTTGGAAGAACCGTTAATGGAGTCTCAGTAACAGTGCAAACTAATCCTGTTAACGGTACACGCTTTTTTGAGTTCACAACGGGCACCACTGGAGATGCTTCATTTTTAAAAGTTAGTGGTCCAAGTATTTGGGGTTTGTCAGATTTAGAAAGTGCACGAGGTTCTACAACTGATTGGATTGAACCTCCACAGGCTACAGATGATGAGGGCTTTCCACTTTATGTTGACAGAGATGGTTTAGAAACTGCAAATCCAGGAGATTTTTCTGAAGAGGAAACAAGAGATTTATGGTCTCAAATTTTCTTCGATAAAGGAGAGTTAACTTTTGATACAGCTGGAAATTTGTCTTCACCTCTTTCAGCTATTGACTTCAAAAGTACTACCATCGGTGAATCTGGTGCAACTTTGAAGTTTGCAGTAGATTATGCCGGATCAACCCAATTTTCAAATCCATTTGCTGTGTTAGCCCAAAGTCAGAATGGTAAGCCTGAGGGTGATCTAATTGGTCTTGATATTGGTGATGATGGGTTGGTCAGTGCTAACTATTCTAATGGTAGCCAAAAAAATCTAGCCAAAGTAGTAATAGCCAACTTTGCGAATGCAACAGGATTGAGACAAATCGGTGATGCAAGTTACTTTGCTACATCCAAATCGGGTTCAGTAACTTTAGGGGAAGCGGGAACCGCTGGTTTTGGCACGGTTCGTGCAGGTGCTAGAGAGAGAGCGAATGTTGATTTGACAAAGGAATTGATCGAGCTAATTACTAACCAGAGAAATTTCCAGGCAAATGCAAAAGCTATTGAAACAAACAATACTTTAACGCAGGCGATTATTAACATTCGATAAAGGGAATTTTAATTTATAAAAGAGCAAAACAATGGATAGGTTAATTTATACTTCACTGGCAGGAATCACCGAACGAAGACCCCAAAGACAGGCTCAATCGAATGATTTAGCTAACGTTTCTACTGTTGGTTTTAAAAAAAGCTTCGATCAAGCGCTTATTTCTGTNAAGACAAGAGGTGATGGTTACGATACTCGTGTACAACCTCAAGCTAGAACAACTGACCAAATAAATTTAGCCCCNGGCCCAAGGATGGTTACTAATAAAGCTCTCGACATTGCAATGGATAATAAAACNGTTATGGGAGTTCAAGCTCCAAACGGAGAACTTGCTTTTACTCGCAGGGGTGACTTAAGAATAAACAACAGTGGAATTTTAGAAAACGGTCAAGGACACATAATTTTAAGTGAGGATAGCGANCCTATTAGTGTTCCATTGGGTTTTAAAATTGAAATTACTAGAGATGGAAATGTAACTGCCACTGACACTGACGCAGTTGGGGTTGCTCCCCCAATACCACTTGCTCAGATTTTAATTAGAGAGGCAAAGGATGCATTTTTGGTCCGACGAGAAGATGGTTTATTCAAAGCAATTGGAGATAATGTTGCCCCAAATGGAGACTTTGAAAGCGGAGAAATTGTTCCATCAGTTACTGCTGGAGTGTTGGAAGGAAGTAATGTGAATCCAATAAGAGCAATGATTGCACTAATCGAACATCAAAGAGATTTTGAGGAACAAATAAAGTTTATTAAAGAAGCGAAAACTATTGATGAATCAGGCAACACAATGATGAAGCCTAGCTAACCAATTATGAATAAAGGATAAAGAGATGGATGCTTCACTTTGGATTTCAAAAACAGGTTTGGACGCGCAGCAAAAAAGGATGGGAGTTATTTCTAATAACCTGGCAAATGTTTCTACAACCGGGTTTAAGAGAGAAAGAGCTGTTTTTGAAGATCTTCTATATCAAAATATTCGACAAGCTGGTGGGCAAACTGGAGCTGATACACAAGCACCAATAGGGTTATTGCTAGGAACTGGAACAAGAGTATTAGCAAATGAAAAAATCCATATCCAGGGAAATATCATCACTACTGAAAATGCCCTAGATTTGGCAATAGATGGAGATGGTTTTTTTCAAATTGCTCAACAAGATGGAACAATTGCTTATACGAGAGATGGAGGTTTCAAACTCTCTAATCAAGGTCAACTGGTTACAGTTAATGGAGACCTTCTTCAGCCTGTTACAACTCTACCTCCTAATACATCCAGTGTGACTATCGGAAGGGATGGTATCGTCTCTGTTGAATTATTCGCGGGACAAGGCCAACAAGTTTTAGGTCAGATCCAAGTTGCACGCTTCTTAAATAACGCTGGATTACAACCTATAGGTTCCAATCTTTACAAGGAAACTATAGCCAGTGGCGTTCCAACCGTGTTGAATGCAGGATTAGAAGGTGCGGGAATTATTCGTCAGGGGTCCTTGGAGGCTTCAAATGTTAACGTGGTTGAAGAAATGGTTAATATGATTGAGACCCAAAGAGCATACGAAGTTAATTCAAAATCAATTTCTGCAACAGATGGGATGTTGCGCTTCTTGAATAACAATTTATAAATGGGAATTGAATGAACAACTTATTTTTACAAAATATACGAAAAATCTCTTTTTTATTTTTAATTATTTCCTCTGCTGGTTTTTTATCTTCATGTTCAACTACAGCCAAACAAAAGATCTTACCTGACCCGGATTATGCCGCTGTGTTTCCAACAGTTGATCAAGACCCAAAGCCAGTTACTGGATCACTGTATGACGGAGGAATGAGTGATAGTTGGTTTGGCAGAAGAACAGATTTTGAAGTTGGAGATATCGTAGTAGTTATTTTGGACGAGGAAGTTCAGGCTGAAAGATCTCAAAATACTGACATTAGCAGAGAGACTACTAACGAAGTAGCTGCGGGAGCATTAGGTAAGTTACCTATCATAAAGAATAATTTAGGAGGATTGGATTTAGATGGCTCGAATATAACCAGTGAGGGTGCAGGCACTTCTGATCAAGAAGCCACTTTGCAAGGACAAATCGCGGTTACTGTTGTCCAAATTCTTCCAAACGGAAATCTAATTGTACGTGGAGAAAAAAAATTAGAACTTTCGGAAGGAAGTGAGGTTATTAGAGTTGCTGGAATTGTTCGCACTGAGGATATTGCTCCAAATGGAACTGTTTTTTCTCGAAGGCTGGCAAATGCGCAAATTGCCTATATCGGAAGCGGTGAATTAGCATCAGCAAATCGTCTTCCTTGGGGAACAAGCCTTTTACTTCAGTTTTGGCCATTTTAAATAAACATCAAGGACCAAAAATATGTCGCAATTGGTTAAGTATAAATGGAGAAAGTTTTTGTTAGATTTGTCTATAAAAAATTTTAGCGAATTTTCGAGCNATGAGAATTGGAAAAAATTAAATTCAAATTTAAAGACAATTTCTTTAAAATTTTTACTATTCTGTGTTTTTCTATCTGTAGGAATAGTTCCTCAGGCTAATGCTGATCGTATAAAAGATTTAGCTTCTCCAGCCAGCGCTAGGGCAAATCAATTAATTGGATACGGACTAGTTGTTGGTTTACAAGGAACTGGTGATGGTTCAAGTATTTTCTTCACTACTCAGAGTTTGAGTGCTATTTTAGGCAAGCTTGGGGTAAGTATTACAGGGCAGTTGGCTGATTTTGAAACGGCGAATGCTGCTACTGGAAGACTCGATTTAAAGAATGTTGCTGCGGTTATGGTTACTGCAGAGTTACCAGGTTTTACAAAGCCAGGACAAAGGATTGATGTCAGNGTTTCAGCCATTGGAAAAGCGACTAACCTAAGAGGCGGGAGCTTACTTTTAACAAGTATGAGAGGTGCTAATGGTGAAGTATATGCCTTAGCGCANGGCCCATTAACTGCGACTGGAATTGATGCTGCTGGTGCTGGATCCAAAGTTGTGGTTGGTGTCCCAACATCTGGGAGAATTCCTAACGGAGGTATTGTTGAACGAGAGGTTTTAACCCCTTTTGAAAAAACTGATTTTGTAGTGATTAATGTGAGAGAAAGCGATTTCTCAACAACGATTGCCATCGTTAATAAGATCAATGAAACATTTGGAGATGGGGTAGCAAAAGCTCTAGACCCTGTCTCTATAATCATTGAAGCTCCCGAGGACTCAACGCAGAGAGTTTCATTTATGAGCATGGTTGAAAATTTAGATGTTGTACCAGCAGAACCTCCAGCAAGAATCGTTATTAATTCCAGAACAGGCACTGTGGTAATTAGCCGTCAAGTCAAAGTAACAGCGGCTGCGGTTTCTCATGGAACAATTTCTGTTACAGTTGCTGCTACTAATGAGGTGAGTCAGCCATTACCATTTTCACAAGGAGAAACAGTACCTGTTCAAAATGCTGATATTGAAGTAGCTGAACCAAATAAACCCATGTTTTTATTTCAACCTGGGGTAGATCTGCGTCAAATAGTGGATGCTGTAAATCAAGTAGGTGCAACCCCTTCCTCACTTATTGCAATTGTTGAGGCACTTAAAAGCTCTGGCAGTCTGAGAGCTGAATTGGTGATAATTTAATAATGAATGAGTCATCAGGTGTCCCTCGTTCATCCCTGGACTTCCAGGGTCTTGGGGAATTAAGAGCCAGAGCACAAGGTAAGGAGGAGGCGGCTACCCGTCAAACAGCTCAGCAATTTGAGGCTATGTTTATTCAAATGATGCTCAAATCAATGAGAGACGCTGTTCCTAAAAGTGAACTACTGAAGTCAAAAGCTATGGATACATTTGAAGCTATGTATGACAGAGAAATAGCGGTAGCACTCTCAAAAAAAGGGGGTCTTGGGTTAGCAGATATGATGATGAAACATTTATCACAACCAAATACAGCAACAAAAGATTACCTCCAGGACAGACAATCGATGCAGAAATCTATGCAACTGGAAAAAGTCCAAAAATCATATGATCTGATGAAAGAGACGGCTGATAAGGGAATTCCATTAAAAATAAACAAAGAGAAATCTTTACCGGTGCATGAACTGAGAGATCGAAGTTTTTCAATAAGAAAGTTAGATGGGAATCAAAAAAATGACACTTCAAAAAAGTAAACCCCACAACTCTTTTTTCATAGAACGACAAAAAAATTTAGATGAGTGATATTAATTCAATAGCTGCAGGTGCGGTAGCGAATTATCAAAAAGCTCTTGCAACGGTGGCAAATAATATAGCAAACGTTGATAGTGAGGGATATTCTCGTCAAGAAGTATCTTTATCTGAGAACACGCCTACAAAGTTTGGAACATCATTTTTCGGGACTGGTGCCAGGCTAGATGGGGTTAAGAGACTATATGATGGGTTTATAGAAAATAGNTTGAGGAATAGTACTAGTGATCTTGGCCAACAAGGCCCTATGGTTGACTACTCTAATAGAATACTAAANATCCTAGGAAGTGAGACAGTTGGNTTGACTTCTGCATTAGACCAATTTTTTAATTCCGCAAGAGAACTGTCGACGGACTCAGCATCACTAATTAGAAGAACAGTTTTTTTGTCAGATTCTGAAAATTTAACCAGCAGATTTAAAGATATTTCCAGTCAAATGGACTTAATCGTTGATGAAACCAAAGAAGCAATTAATTCAGATATTTTAAAATTAAATGTATATGCTGAGCAACTAACACTTGTTAATAAACAATTAGCCGCTACTAAAATTCTGACAAGACAACCACTCCAGTTACTTGACGAAAGAGATCTGATTTTAAGAAACATGGCTGAAGTAGCCAAAATTAAGGTAAATGAGTCTCCAAATGGCTCAGTTGACGTTAGTCTAGGAGCCAATTTTGCAGGTGGTGTTATTGTTTCGGGTTTAGACTTTGACAAGTTGGTAGCTACTTTTGATGAAGCTAATATTGGCAAAGTTGATCTTCAATTGGGGCAATATCAAAAGACAGTTGAAACCGTCTCGGGTATCGGAGGGGGCAGTCTTGGGGGAATGCTTTCTTTTCGTAAAACCCTTTTGGAACCTACGTTTCGTGAATTGGATGATTTGGCAAAAACATTAGTTAATGAAGTGAACGAACTTCATAAAAAAGGTTTGGATTTAAATGGAAACAAAGGAAAGGATTTTTTTAGAATAGATCCAGAACTTAAAGTTATACATTCAGAGTTAGGATCTGATGTTAGATTAAGTCCTGTTGTTATAGACCCATTGGCTATAAATGCTAATGATATCGAATTTCAATTTGATGCGGAAGCGGGACAAGTGTCAAATTTAACCCTTGATGGTCAATACCGTAAAGGTGATGTAATTGAAGTGACACTAAATGGCTCCACTATTAAATATACAGTTCCTTTTTTGGGGATTGAAGATGTAGGTTCTATGGTTGATCTAGAGGAAATTCGTGACGGTTTGTTCCAGTTTTTAGATGCTAACTATGGTCAAACACTAACATTAACTAAAGAATCTGATCGACAAATAAATATTAGAAGCGAGGAGTTTGGNTTTTTTTCTTTATCTCCTGGTACATTATCTTCTGAAGGATTGATCAATACCACAACNCAAAGAGGTTTGTGGCAAGCCACTGATAAAGCAAGTGGGATAAAAGTTGTNGGTGTTGAAAGTATAAACATTAATGGTTTAAATATAGCGTTCACAGGAAACCCGAGTGATGGAGAAATTTTATATTTGAACAGTGAAAATAGACCGGCTGCTGGTATAAATGTCGCAATTGAAAACCCAGAATTAGTTGCAGCAGCAGGTGATTTTAGAATTATCGATAGTGAAGAAAATCCAAGTGGTGTGAATGCAAATATTGATGTTGATGTTAATTTGGTTATGGAAGACCAGNGCTCAAATATAAACAATGTTTTAGTAAACCAAAATTTTGGTGAACTGGATTCTATTTTCAAAAATTATGATAAGCCCACATTACCACCTGTTTCTGTAATTCCTGCTGGATTTCAGGATATCCAAATAATAATTACTCCTGAAGATATTGACAAACCAGTTGATTTGCAGCTTCTTACCAGGGATGGAAATCATATAGCGGGAAATAAATTTGGAGATAAAAAAGTTGCTCTCGAGGAGGAGAGAATTGGAAGAAAGTTAACNGAGNTTGAACAAATTCCGATCAGGGAAAGAGCAGGGAGAGAGTTTTTAGAGTCCGCTTTTGAAGCTGAAGTTGGGTTTGTGGAAGGTAGCTCTTACAGTGATAAATACTTTGATGTTTTCGGTCCAGATAGTTACAGGGACATGGATGTTTTTTATGGTTTAAAAGCGCTTCCTGATGCATTACCAGAATTGGGATTAGATCATGTTATCGATTCAGGTAAATTCACCCTCGGTGCTACGAAATCAGAGCCAATAAATCGGTCTGAACCTGGTATAGGTTTTACTGAAGAAACATTTACCTTAAATGGAAAAGCTTTAACTGCCTTGGAAATTGCTACCTCAGACACGATGGAGGCTAGTGATATTAGAAGGTGGTTGAAACCACAAGCTGAGGAATTTGGTATTAGGGTAGAGGCCTCTTCTGAAATAAAAATTACATCTGCTCANATTATTCCAAGATCTGGTTTGAAAATCAACGGAACACAGGTACTAGCTGAAGATACAGTTTTGAAATCGTCTACAGATGATGATGTAGCTGCTGAGTTAAGAACACGACCGGACTCAATTAGAGAAATAAGAGATGCAATTAATTTACAAACTTCTATAACAGGAGTTGCGGCTTATATGGATACAGATGGAAATTTGGTACTTGGTAATCAAACTGGTAAGAATATTGATATTGCCGGGGTTTCTGCGGCAAATATTCTTGGGATTACTGCCAAAGAATATTTTGGGGAGTTGGAATTAACAAGATTGGTCGATCAAGCTAGAGTTTTTGCTTCAGAGATGGATTTTACTGAGGGTCTAACATTAAATAANGTAATTGTTGGAACAGAGGGTTCTTTTNCAGATATTGACGATGTTAAGGACGCAATAAATGAACTGGCAAAAACTGACTATAGACTTAATCAGGTTACTGCTTATTTGGATACATCAGGNGCTTTGGTAATTGGAACCTCAAATACTGATGGAATAGTTTTGGCTGGAAAAAATGTTTTGAACTTAAGTCCAGGTTCTTACATACGTGATCTTGAACAAGCAAAAACGACTAATGACGGATTGCCAGCTGAAATAAGGCTTGGTTTTGGTAGCAGGGGAACTCCATCTGATTTAAAAAGGTTAGGTTTTGATACGAGTTTGTACATCAAAGGATCCTCCCCAGAGGATATTTTGGTTTTCGCTGATGGAGATTCATCTTTTTCTCTNGCAGCTGCTTACAAAGAAACAGAAGTTGACCGAATTCAATTGTTAAGAGAAAACCCTTTTGAAATAGTTTTTAATTCTGACACTCGATATCAAATTATTGACAAAGGTACTGAAACAATTTTGGCTGAGAGAGATTTTGATATTTTAAAAGGAATTAGTTATCAAAATTTAAAAATTACTTTGTCTGGTCCACCAGCTATGGGAGATAGGTACATAGTAGATGGAAATATTGATGGTATTGGAAATAATCAAAACATCATCGCTATATCTGATCTCGAAAAAAAGAAAGTTACCGGTGTCAATCAAGGGCTCACATTGAGCGAGGGTTACGATGGAATGGTAACTTCAATAGGTAACTATTCTCAGAGAGCATCAGTCTCAAAAGAAGCTTTAAAAGTTATTTACGATGAATCTGTATCAAAAAGAGATCAAGTATCTGGTGTTAGTCTTGACCAAGAAGCAGCAGATCTAGTTAGATATCAGCAAGCTTATCAAGCTTCAGCTAAAGTCATGCAAACTGCTGGCATCCTTTTTGATGCAATTGTAGCCATTAGATAGGAAAAATATTAATGAAAATTTCCACCTCCCTCTTTTTTGACCGTACAGTTGACCAAATGATTAATACTCAAACAAACTTGGCAGATAATCAGACAAAATTATCCACTGGTAAAAATGTTGTTAATCCTAGTGACGCCCCTGATAAGGCAACGGCTATCCAAAGAGTTAAATCTGTAATCAGAAGACAAGAATCTTTCGAACAAAATTTACAACAAGCAAAAAATAGGTTNATTGCGGAAGAGACAGCGTTAAGTGCTACTAA
Source organism: Betaproteobacteria bacterium TMED100 (assembly GCA_002170285.1). Classification (GTDB taxonomy): domain Bacteria; phylum Pseudomonadota; class Gammaproteobacteria; order Burkholderiales; family Burkholderiaceae_A; genus UBA7377. The sequence goes on along the minus strand of NHFB01000036.1, from coordinate 7,222 downwards.
TGATGTTTTAACAAGAATTAAAGAATTAGCCATTCAGGCNGCAAACGGNACCTTGGGGCCTAGGGATAGAGAATTAGTCGCTGTTGAAATTGAGGGTTTATCCAATGATTTAATTGCTTTAGCTAATACTCAGGATGTTAACGATAATTATGTTTTTTCTGGAAGTCGAGTACAAATTAAACCTTTTGCAAAAGATCTATCTGGCCGAGTTGAGTATGCTGGTGATGAGACTAGAAATCAAGTGCAAGTTGGGGAACAAAGAATGATTCGTTTTAATCGCACGGGGACAGATGTTTTCGCTAGAGTTGTCAGAGAAGAAGAAGATGGATCAATCAGTGGTAAAGGTTTTTTTGAGGCATTAAAACAACTAGCAACAGCCGTTAAAAATTCTGATGAAAGTTCCATGAATGTTGGCATTAATGACCTTGACCAAGCCTCTTTCAATATTTCTTTGGCTACCGCTAAAGTTGGTTCAGAAATGGCAGTTGTTGAAACCCAGAAATTAGTCAATGAAGAAACAGTGCTTCAACTTAAAACAGCTTTATCAACAGTTGAGGACTTAGATTATGGGGCAGCAGTAACTGAGATGCAAAAAAATATGCTTGCTCTTCAGGCTACACAAAGCAGTTTTTCAAAAATTTCATCGTTAAGTTTATTTAATTATTTAAGGTAAAAGAAAAAAGTTTTCTTGATTAAAGTTTTTGTTTGTTAAACCGATAACCAATAAGTTGCAAAGTATAATTAAAAAATAATAATAAAAGTGTATTGAGGAAATATTAAGTGGCAAATTCATCTACAGATTTCGTGAGTAGCCTTGGCGCTGGTTCAGGTATTAATATAAAAGAACTGTCTCAAGCTTTGGTCGATGCTGAAAAAATACCAAGAGAAAGCTTGATTCAAGGAAAAATTGATAAAAGCACAGCCAAAATCTCAGGATTGGGAGTTGTTAAAGCGGTTTTGGAGCGTTTTAGAACTTCATTCAAAGCNCTCGACTCCTCTACCGACTTTAATGCATATACGACAACTAACTCAAACACATCTGCTTTAAAAATCACAACTTCATCCCTGGCCAAGAAAGGTACTCATTCAATTGCAGTAAATTCACTTGCAAAAGCTGCGCGCGAACAATCATCAGGGTTCTCCTCTACTGCTGCAGAGTTAAATGGAGGTGAAGCTTTTGCGATACAAGTTAGTACTCGAGAGCAACAAAGATTAACTTTTACTGCGGCATCAGCCGCTGGGACTTTGACTATCTCNGGAATCAATATTTCTGTTGCTGCAGGAGATTCAGCTGCAACTGTTGCTGCAAAAGCAAAAGAAGCATTACAAGCCAGCGGAAGCTCTTTTGTTTCCTCAAACTCTGGAAGAGAAATTATAGCTAAATCTGATGGAACTCTAACAGTTACTTATGAATTGGGCGAGGGTGATGTAGCCGCTTCTGCCTTGANCGTATCATCGGTCGGGTCATCAGATGTTGTTGCAACATTTGCAACTGTCAGAAATGGTGTTCAGGAATTAGCAATAGGTTCTGNTGAAGCGACACCACTTGGAGTTGTAAGTGCTATTAATTCATCAACCTCGACTCTGGGAATTACGGCACAATTAATTAATGACGGATCGGGCGGTGCTAATCCTTTTAAAATTTTATTGACAGGTGAAACCGGAATAAATAACCAATTCAGTGTCTCATCAACAAGTTCTATTCCTGAAACTCAAAAAGTTAGTTTTGGAACTGCTCAGTCAACTGGATCATTTACAGTTGCAGGGGTCTCTATTGCAGTTTCAGCTGGAGAGAGTCCATCTGTAATCTCTACTCGGGTTAAAACCGCATTGGAAGGAGATGTTTTTATAACTAACTCTGCAGGCCGCTCAATATCGCAATCTAGTGATGGGTCATTATTGATAACTTATACAAGGTCTGATGGTGATGCATCTTTTCCAACTTTTGGGAGTCTTTCCGGANTTGTGGAAGCTACAGTTGCAGAGCAGCAAGCATTTTCAGCTAACTCCACAAATTCGACCATGACTTTCAGTTCTATTCAGTCTGCGTCAAATTCGGTTTTGGTAGTTGATGGTATGTCAGTGGAAAGAGCTACAAATTTAATTGGTGACATTATTTCTGGCGTTACTATGGAATTGCTCAGTACGGCATCCGCAGCAGCGGCTGCTAATATCACCATTGCTAGAGATACTGCTGCCGTTAAAGATACGCTAAAAGAGCTAATTACTGCATATAATGAGGGTGTTTCTGATTTTGCAATCTTAACTGGAACTCCTAACGAAGATGACCCAGAGGATACATATAGTGGATCTTTAAATGGTGAATCTTCTGTTCGATCTATCCAATTTAAGTTAAGAGATATGTTAATTAATAACTCTTCCACACCCAGTACTAATTTGACAGCATTAAGAGATATAGGCATCACTCTTGATAGAAATGGCGTACTACAAATTGATGATACAAAACTTGACTCTGCCCTAAATACGAAGTTTGATGAAGTCGTAACACTATTTGGTGGTAATTCATCAATAACAGCAACCAGCAAGGGGATAGCTGGAGATGCAATAACAAAACTTGATTCAATGCTTTCAACAACTGGTTTAGTTAAGCGACAAGAAACTTCAGCAAATAACAATGTAACTAAATACAAGGATGATTTAAGTAAATTAGAAGCAAGAATGGAAGTTCTGTTACAAAGATACACAAGACAATTTGCAATTATGGATGCCCTTGTTGGTCAATTAAATGCTCAAAGAGAGAGTTTAAAAGGATCTTTTGATGCATTAATGTCAACTTATACCAAATAAAAATAAAAATAATTTTTATTAAAATCATATACTTATATATAAAGTAAAAAAAATTTCATTTTTTTACTAAAGTTTTGTTTTCCACTGTCGATCTACGAATTGAATGCCCTTTTTGGGCGTAAATTTACAGATGCGTTTTTAAATGCACAAGGAAGATAGCGGATATGGCTGATAAAATTGAAATCGTTAGACCTTCAGTGGTCCCAACAATTGATCCTGTACGGCAAGCAGTTAATACTGCTGGATCTACTACTTCGCCGTCTAAAAATAGCAGTGCACCCGGAGATGCGGTACAGAACTTTGAATCCGTTAACTCTGCTACAACTAAATTATCGGAAATTACTTCTGAAACATTAGCTAAAAAGCAAATTAATTTGCAACAGGCNGTNGAACAAATAAATTCTGAACTTACTTCTCTTCAAAGTGATATTGGGTTTTCAGTAGACTTTGAGACTAATAAAAACGTTGTAACCGTTACTAGGAAAGATTCTGGGGAAGTTGTGAGACAAATNCCTAGNGAAACTGTTCTTAACGTTGCCCATAATATTGAAAAATTAAAGGGCGTACTTTTTGATAAATTAATTTAAAAAAAGATAAATTTTATGTTGCATAATATAATCATATGTTGTATTTTAGTATCAAACGTTGTTAAATTGTTTCAAAATCATTGTTTTAAACCTTAACTAATTAAAAAGCGCCTACGGGGGATATACATGTCAGTAATTAACACAAATATTAAGTCACTAGTTGCTCAGGATGTTCTGACGCAAAANAGTAAAAGACTAGCTGTAGCNATGGAAAGACTTTCAACTGGAAAGAGAATNAACTCNTCCAAGGATGATGCAACAGGTCTNGCNATTGTTACNAAANTAGATTCACAAACACGNGGTCTTCAAACTGCTATCAAAAANGCNAANGANAGTATGTCAGCTGTNGAAACNGCTGANGGTGCNATGCANGAGGTCACTTCGATTCTNCAGAGAATGAGAGAGTTAGCCCTNCAAGCCTCATCAGATACTAATAGTGATTCTGACAGAGCTTATTTGCAAAATGAGGTTAATCAGTTATCAACCGAGCTNGACAGAATTTCAACTACAACTCAATACAATGCTATTAATCTTCTAGATGGTGGTTACCAAAACAAAGTATTCCAAATTGGCTCAAATGGTGGCCAAACAATGAACATCTCTATTGGTAGCATGGGTACTAATGTTTTGGGTGCAGCAACATCTAATGCCGGCCAAGTTACTACAACAACTTCTTCGGTGGCATCCTCATCTTCACAAACAGTTACTTCAGGTGGAAGCACGGCTAAAGGTACTGATGCTGTTCAAACAGTTGTGAATTTGGAGTTTTTAAACAANTCAGGCTCTGATGCTTACGGATTTAATATTGTTGACAGCTTATCTGGATTNACNGCANCAGTTNCNAATNTNACAGTTGATATGACAAATAGTGTTAGTAAAGATGCTTTTGTTAATGCTCTTAACTTGAGTGCAGCTACTGGACAAACTGATACAACAATTACGGGAGCAGCAGCGTATTCATCTGCAATTACAGGTGCTCTTGACATTACATCATCAAGTAATTACGGAAAAGTTCGATTCGCTATTTCTGTTGATGGTGGAGCAACTACACAAGTTGATCTTAGAAGTAAGCTCGTATCTACTTCTGGAGTCGATTCAACTTCAGTAACCCAAACNCAGGTAATAGCCGCTTTAGATGCAGAGCTTGAGCGTTTATTTGATGCAAGAGTTGGCGCTGCTAACACNACAGATAAACTTACCATCACAGACCAAGCTGGTAGACGCATCAAAGTCACTCAAGGTGCTGGTGACGGAACAATGTTTGGAACCGATGCTACGAATAACGGTGGTTTACTTGCTATTGAAACTACTAGAAATAATATTAGTGCTGCATGGAGTGGTGATAACTTAGTAGTCACCAACACTGCTGGTGGTAAAGTTGCTTTGAGTGGTTATACTGCTCAATCAAGCAGTCAGGTTGTTTACAACACAGTCAATGACGCACAGTCTGAGGGCGTTAATGAACCTATACTATTGGCTCAGGCTNATGATAATCAAATTACGCAAGCTTCTGCTACGGTTGTAGGTAATGTAGAAAAATCTCAAGTGTCTTTGCGTTTCTCTGATCTTGTTGGTGATGGAACGTCAGCAGATTACTCCTTTACGATTACAAACGGAGCAGGTGATGTATATGCTTCTGTTGATGGAATTAATGTTCTTTCAACAATTGATGCTGATGTTATTAAAGCCTCTGTTATGGCTGCTCTCTCTTCTGGAGTTGCTAATTTAGCAGGAACAGATTCCTCCTTTGATGTCCAGGAATGGGACGTTTCTTATGCTGATGGTAATTTGTCAATTACAAATACCAAAGGTAGAGCTATAGGAGTTGAAAACTTCAGTAGTACGACTGGTTTCTTGACCGTTACCCCTGTTAATGAGGTTGGTGCTGCAGAAGTTCTTGCTAGTCAAAACGCTTATTTCTCGGAAACAAGAGTTCAGATGAACACCAGTGCTTTTGGTCAAGATTTATCTGCACATGATACCAATCTATTTACTTTTTCAGTAGATGGTGTGGCAAACTCAGCNGCATTGACTATATCTGTTCAAGGTTCAGCTGGAGCAACTAGTGCAGGTTTAGCCACTGGTACAACATTTGCAGCCAGTGTGCAAACAGCTATTAGAGCAGCTGATATTTCTATACGTAATCCTAATGACGGATCTGTCATAGCGGCAGCTGATCTATCAAACATTTCTGTTACTTATGACGCGGATACAGCTGAATTAGTATTCCGTGACTCTAGTGGTAGAGCACTTGGGTTTGGTTATCATGCTGCGTCAAATAATCTTACTGGTTTGGGTATTGGACCACTTCAGGATGATAGCGTNACAGGTAATGCAAATAAATCTATAACGGTTGATAGAACATCTACTGCTGCCCAAGGTGATGTCATTAATGCTTCAGAAGTTACCTTGACGTTCAGTACAGCCAATGCATCATTTAACTTTACTTTGAACGGTAACTATCTTGATGGATCTTCCACAAATGCCAGTGCAGCTATGGCAGCCGCTGTTTCAGCTAACTTTGGTTCGGATGTTGCAACTTTGACAAGCAAGTTGGATGCACTCATGACAAAAGTTAACGGTGCTCATGCAAATTCAGTGTTTGAGTATGAGATTAATAGTTCAAACAAGTCCGTAACCATAAAGCAAAGAGATGGTGGTGAAATTCTCATCGGAGGTTTTGTAACTGCAACAACTCATAAAACACTTACAGCTGCACTTTCTGCACCCTCAGGTCAGGCAACTGCTCAAACCCTTCAATTCTATGGGCATGATAAGGCAACGGCCGCAACTGCAGTAGGAACACAGGGTATAGCAACTTCAGCCACGTTGAAGGTAACTGGTGATGATGTTTACTCAATGACAATTTCTGATGGTACACAGTCATATTCTGCGAGCAACTTAATTGTTGATACCAGTGATACTACCAGTACAACTAACTTTGCTGCCTCGATTGAAGACGCTTTACTTGGTTCAAAAATTGGTGTTTCAATGGACAACAGTGGAAACATTTATTTTAGTAGAACAGATGGTGGTGCGATTATATTGCAATCATTTACTTCTTCTAACGGAAGCACTGGAACATGGACGCCTGGTTCAAGTCAAGGTAATACTGTTGCTCTTGCTGGAACTGGAACTGTTGCTGGGGCAAGTATAGTTACAGGTAGCGGCAGCAGCAGTAGCTCATCGTCAGGAAGCGGTTCAAGTTACACAACAACTGGTGGTACATCGATTTCCGGTATGACCATAACTACTCAAAACAATGCTAGTGCTGCTATTGCGATCATTGATTCTGCTCTAAGTTATGTTCAAACAGAGAGATCAAATCTTGGTGCCATTACAAATCGATTAACTTATACAGTTGATAACTTAACTAATGCTATGACAAATGCAGCGTCTGCTAGGAGTCGAGTACTTGATACAGACTACGCTGCTGAGACTGCTGAATTAGCTAGAACTCAGATAATTCAGCAAGCAGCGACTGCAATGTTAGCTCAAGCAAATCAGCAACCGCAAACTGTTTTAGCGTTACTGCAGTAATACTCTCAAGTAATCGGAATAATTTCCGATTAAGTTAAAGAGTAAATTTGAGATGCCCCGGATTTAGTCCGGGGTTTTTCATTTTTACAACACTTTTTAAAGAAAAAAGCAAATATTTCTTAAAGTTTGTCAAGAAAAAGATTTATTAGACGATCTCCACAACGTACAGGAAAATTCGGGAAAATTTAAATTGCCTGAATTTCATTAACTGATTAAGTTATAGGAGATTGTTACATGTCAGTCATTAACACCAACCTCAAGTCGTTGATATCTCAAGACTCATTGAA
>NHFB01000035.1 GCA_002170285.1 Betaproteobacteria bacterium TMED100 | reverse complement strand
GAAGTAGTTTCTCTATCTTGTTTTAGCTGTTGCTGGGAACTGATCATTGAGATGCTTTGTGAATCAGCTGTATAAGAAAGCTTAGATTTAGTGACAAATTTATTATTATTAGTAACTTCTGTAGCTAGTCCTTTAGATTTAATAATTGATAAATCAATTTTTTGGCCAGGAATAATTAAGTTTGGATTTTTAATTCCATTAAACTTAGCAAGTTCTAAAGCAGTTTGCATTATGCCCTTAGACTCAATCTTTAAACCTGCCTTTCTCATTGATCTTAGTGCTATATGAGTTAAAGTTTCACCAGCTTTTACCTCATGAATAGAGTGAATGCTATTTTTTTGCTTATTAAATGTAGAAAGTTTGGTTTGAGATATAGTGTTATTTAAAGTGTTAGCAAAAGATTGGTTTGATTTAACACCTGAATGATTTGCTTTTTTACTAACGTTTAATTGATTAAGCTTCCCTACTGAGCTTTTTAATAAACTAGGCTTAAATTTTGCTGTTTTAGAAAAAAAAGATTCGGACACTGTTGTTATTCCATTGGTAAGTAGTAATTTTTTTTTAATCATAGAAGCAAGTGATATGCCATGAGCAGAAATAATTGTTTTAATAGGAGAAGATTTACATGTCAATAAACCTAAACTGCCTAATAAAGAAAATGTTTTGGTGTTTTTTTGTGCTGTTGTACTTTTTTTCTTTTCAGGCACTTTCTCAACAAAATAATAAAAACAANATGACTACCAAGGCCAAAGAATGGATTGCATCAGAGCTAACAGTACCAATAGAAAGTTTTAAAGTAACGCCGCCTGACAAAAGAGTGAAAGTATCAAAATGCAAACACGAAATTAAATTTGATTTTCCATTCGGCAGTAAAGAAACTGTTCGAGCTAGATGCCAAGATCCATCTTGGCAATTTTTTCTCAGAGTTTCTTCGGAAAACCTAAATACAATAAATATATTGAGGCCAAAGACAAATACCAAAAAAAAGCAAGCTCCAAAAAAGATGATCTATGTGTTGGTAGCGAGTAAAAATCTAATGGTTGGAGAAGTCTTAAAAGAAGACTCAGTAAAATTAGAGAAAAAATTAAAAAATATGCTTCCAGTCGATGTTTTTACAAAGATTGATGGTTTGGAAAATCAAGAGATGGCCAGAAGTATTAAGGCCGGACAAATAATTCGCTCAATTGACATTAAAGCTGCAAAATTAATAAAAAAAGGCGATAAAGTGTTGTTCTCAATAATGGCACAAGGTATGCTTGTTAAAGCTACAGTAGAAGCTCTACAGGATGGAAAAATGGGAGAACAAATTAAATTACTTAATAAAGATTCTGGTCAAACGGTTATTGGTATAGTTACTGGTAAAAACCAAGTAAAAGGTTTATAAATAGTTAAAGTTTGCGTTTTATCGGCCGAATCATATATTGTATAGAACAGAAAGAGATGATATGAGTGAACCTATCAATAGTATTAATAGTAAAGCGACACAACCGGACAGACCTACAAATCTGAATCCAAAAAAGACTACTGAAGCATCATTAAGCAGTGGTAAACCTGTTTCTATGCGCGATGAATTTATCCTCAGCGATGTTGCAAAAAAAGCGTTGGAACGCGAGCCTTCATTCGATCGCGAAAANATTGACGCCATCAGATTAGCAATTCAGGAAGGTAATTACCCTCTAAATACAAGACGTATCGCTGAAAACTTTATTGCTATGGAAAGCATGATCGGAAATAAAAAAATAGATCAATAAAGTATTTTGGATTCTAAATTAATTGCTGAAAGTTGTCAGGCAGCTAAACAAATCAAGGATATTCTTGANTTGGAATTTGATGCTTTAAAAAAACAAGACCTTGATAAATTTGACTCTTTGCAGGAGAGTAAAACTGCCCTTATAAACTTTATTGCTAATCTAAATGTCCCCCCATTCAAGGAGTCTGGTGATCCAGATGTATGGTCACCATTGCGGGAAATTATACAAGAATGTCAAAATTTACACAGACGCAACGAAATTCTTATTACTAGAAAGCTTGACTCTATTCGTGCTGCATTAAATACACTTTCAGGCGAATCAGATAACAGTGCATCCGTTGAAATGTACGATAAGCTCGGAAAAATTGCTCAGAAACGTAATAAAAAAGGGTTTTTAGAAGCCTAGCAACACNAACTACGGCATCAATTATCCGTTGTGTCGNAAAATCGGCAAGTTTTTGGCACAGCAATTGCTGACAGTTCTAACAGGAAATAATTTAAGGACTGTTTGTGAGACAAGAATCAATAGAAAAAGTTAATGAGTTAAAAAGTATTGCACCAAGCAAGAATCTTAATTACGAAAATTCGATTTCAGGTGCAGACAAGCTTAATGCCCTTTGGCTAGATCCATTTTCACCACCAAGTAGATCACATCATGATGCACTATCTGATGCTGGAATAAATTTACTTTCAGTTGTAACTCTCGAAGACCTTAAAAAGACCCTAAATAAAACTAATCTAATTGTTATTCGCTTAAAAGACAATCTAAGTTTATTTGATGANGTTTTAAATTTAACAAAAACTTTTGACAAAATTATTCCAATTATTTGNAGAGTTGACAAAGAAGAATTTGAACTAGGGATTTCTGCAATGCGCGATGGAGCCGTTGAGGTTTTATCATCGGATGCNGTTGATCCTAAGAAGTGGAAAAATCTTGTAAATTTAATTGTTTGTAAAAATAACAATTCAGATAGAAATTCATACATTTTTGTTGATCCTGAAAGCCAAAAACTTTTAGCTTTGGCCGAAAAAGTTGCAAAGGCGGAAGTAACAGCTTTATTAACTGGGCCCACTGGAGCAGGTAAGGAAGTTTTAGCGAAAATTTTACATGATGCATCAAAACGTAATAAAGAGTCTTTTGTAAGTATTAATTGCGGTGCGATACCAGAAAACTTAATGGAAGATTTGCTATTTGGTCATGAAAAGGGTGCATTCACTGGGGCACACAAAGAACATCGTGGTGTTTTTGAACAAGCAAACAACGGAACATTGTTTTTGGATGAAATTGGAGAATTACCTTGTCATCTGCAAACAAAACTTCTGAGAGTTTTACAAGAGAGAGTTGTAACTAGATTGGGTGGGTCAACAAATATAAAAGTAGACTTCAGGTTAATAGCTGCAACAAATAAAAATTTAAGAGAGGCTATTAATAATCGAGAATTTCGAGAAGATTTGTATTTCAGGATAAGCACATTTAGGTTAAAAATTTTGCCTTTAGCTGAGAGGCCTAAAGACATCCTGCCATTAACTGCACATATAATTTCATCCCATACAAACGAACAAAAAACCATATCCATGGATGCACAATCTCAATTGTTAAATTATTCTTGGCCTGGAAACGTAAGAGAACTAGACAACGTAATTCAAAGAGCTCTCGTTTTATGTTCGGGAAGTGAAATAAATACAGATCATTTAATTTTTGATGAGATCTCAACAATTTCACATAATCGACCTTTAGAAGATGAATGTCTGAGTTCCAATGTCACCGCATTTGTAAACAAAAAAGAAGAATTTTTGGAGAACAGTTCCTTACCAGAGCCTAGTTCAGATGGGATAGAAAAGTCCAAAGTAAAAGAAGATTTAGGTCTTACTATGGCTGTAAAAACTAGTGAATTTAAAACGATAATGTCTGCTATTCAATCGACATCAAGTCGAACGGCAGCCGCAAAAAAACTAGGCATTAGCCCAAGAACCTTAAGATACAAAATTGCCCAATTAAAAAATTTGGGGATACCTGAGTTAAGTTTTGATTAAAGGATAAATAATGGATATGAAAGTTAACAGTCCCGCAAATATTCAAGCGATGTTAGAAACTATTAGACAACATGAGACAGAAGCTAAACAGGGGATACAAGAACAACCTGTTGGGAAAAAAGAAGTTCCTAAGGTTGAATTTTTAGACGCAGTAAAAAGCGCGATTGGGACAGCAAATGATGCTGCCATTGCTTCTGGTATAAGAAAAACTGCTTATGAAAAAGGTGAAGATATTCCTCTGACTGATGTTGTTTTGAGTATGCAAAGGTCCTCAGTAGCATTTGAAGCAACGTTACAGATAAGAAACAAAGTACTCAAAGCGTATGAAGAAATTCTTCGTATGCCAGTTTAATAATTAGAAAATAAATTATGGCTATTGCAACCACTCCACCTGAAAATTCAATAACACCCGAGACTGGTTTGACTGACACTGGTGACCAAAATCGTAGCCAACCAGTGGAGGATAAACCCACAAAACCAAAAAGGACCATTTCAAATTTATCGGCAGCTCCGATAGGAGAGGGCTTATCAGTTGAGAGCTTTAAATTTGATAATTTAAAAAATACTATTCAACAAATGGTGGCTCAGCCAGCTGTTAAAAAAACTTTACCAGCATTAATTATTTTTTTTATTTTGTTGATTTTTGTTTCCATTTTTGCCCAAGGAGAATTTTTTAAACCAACNACATATCGTTTATTACTCCCAGGCCTTAATGAACCCGAAAAACAAATGGCTTTGGAAACATTACAAGAAGGAGGATATGACGCAAAAGTAGATAAAAAAACTGGTCATTTGATGATTGTTGAAAAAGACTACCATGAATCTCGAATATTTCTCGCATCAAAAGGAATACCAAAAGCTCCTATCCCNACGGGTATAGAAACACTCAAAGATCAGTCATCCATGACAACTAGTCAATTTATGGAACAAGTAAACTACGTTTCAGCATTAGAGCAGGATCTTGGAAGAAGCATTTCAGCGATGGCAACAGTTAACTCAGCACGAGTTCACCTAGCACTTCCAAAACAAAGTGTGTTTGTAAGAGATAGAACTCCTCCTAAAGCATCAGTAGTAGTCAGTCCAATACCCAACAGAATTGTTACAGCAACTCAAGTGGATGCTATTGTTCATTTAATTGCATCGAGCGTGCCATATTTGGATCCCACTCATGTTTCAATAGTTGATAATTTTGGAAATTTGCTTACACGAAAAAATGATTCAGCTGCGGGATTGTCTAGTACGCAAATGTCTCATAAACAAGATATAGAGCAAACTTACCGTAGTCGGATTTTGGAAATTCTTACACCAGTTTTTGGTGAGGGAAATGTTCAAGCACAAGTTGATGTTGCAATGAATTTTAGGCAGACAGAAATTACATCTGAGGACTTTGACAGAAACGGTGCTGGCCCAAAAACTAGGTCTGAAACCTTGGCTGAAGATAGAACTAATAAACTCGATGCACAGGGAGTTCCAGGTGCTCTAACCAATGCACCTCCTCGACCAAACGAATTAACTGATTCCACAGGAGCTTTACCAGATGATTTTGGACAAGAGAGTGTTACTTTAAGCAAAAGAGCAACCAGAAACTATGAAATTGACAGAATTGTCAAGCATGTTAAGGAGCAAGTTGGCCTTGTAGAAAGGGTTTCTGTAGCAGTTGTAGTGAATGAAAAACGCACACACCCTGATTTTTCTGAAAATAACAATAATCAAAGCAATTCCGATGAAGATAAATCAAAAGAAAAATCTCTGATTGCAGGATATTCACAGGTTGAAATAGACAGACTTACAAACTTAGTTAGAGGAGTTGTTGGTTACAAGGAGGCTAGGGGAGATGTTGTAACTTTAATGCCAACTGCATTTTACGAGGACCCCCCAGAGCCGTGGTTTAAGAATCCAGTCACAATTGACGCTCTAAAAACAGCAATCGCAAGTCTTGTATTCCTATTGTTTTTACTCACTATAGTCAAGCCTATAATGACATCAATGTTTGCTCCCCCACAAACACAAGAGGTCGCGGTTGATGAGGAGGAGGAAAAAGACCAAGAGGGTATTGCTATGGCCCATGTGGCAATAGAAATGGCAGCATCAGAACCAGCAATTGAGGGTCTTGAGATGGCAGCAATCGATATGGCGTCAAATGAAATGGCACTTGAGGGACCAGAGGTTGCTCTGGGTAAAATTCACGTATCTGAAGGAGGTCTTTTAACAAATGAAATGATTGCAGCTGCGCAAGAAGCTCAACACAAAGCCCAAGCTGCTGCTGCTGCTGATCAGCAAGAAGAAGCAGGTGAAGAAGAGCCAGAGGATGGTTTTATTGACTTGGATGAAGGCGAATCANTAGAGGAAATCAAAGCAAAGTTAAAACCTAAAAAAGCTTCAATTTCCATGGACATGCTTGATACTGCTAACTCCTATGACGATAAAGTTGTCTTAATGAGACTTTTGGTTCAAGAAGACGAAGGTAGAGTTGCAGCAGTATTGCGTAATATGATGAAATCTGCATGATGGTCATTAAATAGAATAAAAGTTAACTTAGACGAGATCACTATGGCTGAAGATAAAAAAGAAAATAATCCTGCACTTGGAACAGAACTTACTCTTCAAGAGGAATTGGATGCTATGTCTAATACCCAAAGAGCAGCAGTTTTAATGCTACTACTGGGTGAAGAACAAGCTGCAAATATTATCAAATATTTAGGTCCTAAAGAAGTACAAAATTTAGGGGCGGCTATGAATTCTGTTCAGGATCTCTCTCAAGAAGCAATTGATGCAGTACTTGATGAGTTTTTGGCCTTTATTAAAAAACAAAGCACCATTGGACTTGGCACTTCAGAATATATTGAAACAGTTTTTACCAAGGCACTAGGTCCAGATAAAGCCGCCTCTGTCTTAAGCAAAATTATGCCAGGTGCAGCTAGTAAAGGACTTGAAATTCTTGAATGGATGGATGCAAGAGCAATAGCCGATATGATTAGAGCTGAACACCCACAAGTAATAGCTATTATTTTGTCAGTCGTGGAACATCAGGTTGCAGCTGATATTCTTGCATTTCTTGAAAAAGACATTAGATCAGAAGTCATTCGAAGAGTAGCATCATTAGATACTGTCCAACCATCTGCCATGCAAGAATTAGAAACTATAATGAAAAAGCAATTTGCCGCAAACACTTCTGCCGCTTCCGCAACGTTTGGCGGAGTAAAAGCCGCAGCAAAAATTATGAATTTTGTTAAGTCTGATCTGGAATCAGCAGTTCTCGGGGGAGTTGAAGAACTTGACCAAGATATAGCAGGAAAAATCCAAGACAACATGCTGAGCTTTGAAAATCTTGGAGGAAGTGACAACAGAAGTATTCAGACGTTAATGAGAGAAGTTGAACCAGACATGTTGATGATTGCTTTAAAAGGTGCCTCTGAAATGGTTAAAGATAAATTTTTTGCAAATATGTCCACCAGAGCTTCTGCTATGTTCAAAGATGAAATGGAAGCTAAAGGCATGTTGAGAATGACAGATGTAGATGATGCACAAAAGCAAATTATGAGGATAGCTAAGAAACTGTCTGACAAGGGAGAATTGGTACTCGCTGGTCGCGGTGACGATTATGTTTAAACGAACAAATGAAGAGACTTTACCTAGAGAATACAAAAAGCCTTCTGATTTGCCACTATTTGCTAATATCGATGATAGAGAGTTTGAGGCTCTTGAAGAGAAATCACCTCCTCCAGAATTCAGCTCAAAGTTAGTAGAAAAAAGTCTAATAAAAAACAAAGTTAAAGCTAATGACAGTTTATGTGGCTTAGCTCCTGCTAACTTCAAACCAAAAGAAGAAACACCAGAGACTGAAAAGGATTCATCTACTCCTGCTCAAGAAGCTAAGTCCGAGGATAATGTAGAAGAAAATAAAGAAGAAACACCAGAGACTGAAAAGGATTCATCNACTCCTGCTCAAGAAGCTAAGTCCGAGGATAATGCAGAAGAAAATAAAGAAGAAACACCAGAGACTGAAAATCCAAAAAACAAGTTATTTAATGACAATATTGCTTTAAATGAAAATACGAAGGAAGATGAAAACAATAGTAATAATTTAACTGGTAAGGATGATAAATTGATTGAGAAAAGTCANAATAATGAATCCTAATACTAACTTTTCTGATTTAGTTGACAAGTTGTCAACAGAAATAAAAATCAAAGAGCCTTGTAAGTTCGGAACATTGGTAAGAGTTGTTGGATTAACTCTTGAAGCAAGAGGCCTTGAGGCCCCATTGGGCGCAATATGTGAAATAGTAGGTGACAAAAATACTAATAAAGTCGAGGCTGAAGTTGTTGGATTTCAGGACCAAGTTTTATTTTTAATGCCCTTTACAGAACCAACTGGAATAAATCCAGGAGCAACAGTAAAAATTAAAAATCCCAATGCTTTAGCAAAAATAGGCCCTGAACTTTTAGGCAGGGTAATTGATGCTAATGGTGAACCACTAGACGGGTATTTGACCCCCAAATGTAGCAATTTGCTTCCCCTGAGAGGGATAGCTATTAACCCAATGGAACGTGGTCCAATAAACAAAGTACTTGATGTTGGTGTAAAGGCCATCAACAGTTTGCTTACTATTGGTCAAGGTCAAAGAATTGGTTTGGTTGCTGGATCTGGAGTAGGAAAAAGTAGTTTAATGGGCATGTTAACAAGATTNACAAAAGCTGACATTGTAGTTATTGGTCTTATTGGAGAGAGAGGAAGAGAAGTTCAAGCTTTTATTTCAGAATCACTTGGACCTCAGGGGTTAGCAAAATCTGTAGTTATAGCTGCTCCTGCTAACATTTCTCCTGTACTTAGATTAAGAGCAACTCAACTTTCTCATCTTATTGCCGAATACTTTCGTGATGAAGGTAAAAATGTTCTTATGATGATAGACAGTCTAACTCGTGTTGCACATGCCCAAAGGGANGTTGGTTTAGCCATTGGTGAACCTCCAACTGCCAAAGGTTATCCTCCATCAGTGTTTTCACTTCTTCCAAACCTGATTGAAAGAGCCGGAGTTGGTAAGTTTGGAAATGGATCAATAACTGCTGTTTACACGGTTTTAGCTGAAAATGATGACACATCAGATCCAATCGTAGACATTGCTAGAGCATCATTAGACGGTCAAGTAATTTTAGCCAGAAAATTAGCTGACTCTGCTCATTATCCATCTATTGATTTAAATGGTTCTATTTCGAGAGTTATGCAAAATTTAGTAGATGAAGAAACTCATCTGATTGCCGGAAAATTTAGAAGATTGTGGTCTCTTTTTCAACAGAATGAGGATTTAATTCAAGTTGGTGCATATAAAGCAGGCACAAATCCAGAGCTTGATGAAGCTATTAGACTAAGACCAGCGATGGTCTCATTCTTACAACAAGATATGAATACTCCTGAAGATTTTTCAATTTCAATTTCTAAAATCAAAGATTTGATAAATAAAGGATCATCAAATCAAACTTCTCAAGTAGCAAATCCAAACNTAAAGCTCAACCAGACAGAAAACTCTCTACCACAAGTTACAAACTCGCCAGATTCAAAACCCAATAACAATTCAAGTGCTAAAGCCGCATCTAACTTTAATACAGGAAATAGGCTCATACAATGACAACAAAAGCATGGTCAATTATTGACCAACTAGCACAAGATAAATTGCACGAAGCAAGAGAAAACGTATCTCTAGCAAATCAAGCTCTTCAAAAGGTTGCAGCCCAAAAACTTCAATTGTTTGAAATGCTCAACGATTACCAATCTAGACTTAATAAATCTCANGAGACAAAACATTCAATTGATGAACATGTTTCATATAGACATTTTATAAAACAAGTCCAAGATCTTATAGAAGTGATTGAAAAAGAAGAGCATCAGGCAGAGCTTCGTCTTCAATCTGAAGAAGACAAACTTATAAATGCTCTCAAAGAGAAAAAGAAAACTGAGTTTTTGATAGAAAGAGAAAGTTCTTTAACCATAAAAAGAAACCAGGTTTTGGAACAAAAAAGATTTGATGAGCTTGGGATTTCAAGATTCAACCACCGCTAATCTATCCAAGCCTTTTATTTATTAAACTGACCCAAAATTTTGCCCCCAAGGCTATAAGCTCATCATTAAAATCGTATTGTGANTTGTGCAACATGCATGGCCCTAATGCATTTTTGTTATCAGCATTTTTATCATAGGTAGTTCCATTACCTAAAAAGAAATAACAACCTGGGCATTTTTGAAGCATATACGAAAAGTCTTCAGCCCCCATACTTGGTCTAACTTTTCTATTAACATTTTCTTTTCCTACTAATTCCTCAGCTACGTTAATTGCAGTTTCATATTGGTCAATATGATTAATAGTGGGAGGGTATTGTCTTTGAAAATCAAGAAAACCTCTTCCTCCAAAAATTTTAGGAAGACTTTCGCAAATATCTCTCATCTTTGTTTCAACTTGATTCAATGTCTCAAAACTAAAAGTCCTGACAGTACCAAGTAATTTACATGTATCACTGATTATATTTGCTGTTTCCCCAACCTCTATCTTAGTGACCGAAATCACAGCCGGCTCAATCGGATCAACTATTCGAGAGGAAATTACTTGAAAAGATTGTATTAAATGGCTTGCAATTACAACTGGGTCAATGCACAGGTGTGGCATTGCTGCATGACCACCTTTACCATGAATAGTAATTTCAAATTGATTACTTGATGCCATGATTGCTCCTGACTTAAAACCGAAAGAGCCAACACTTATTCCTGGCCAATTGTGCAAAGCATAAATTTCATCAACTGGAAAATTTTCAAAAAGCCCATCCTCCAACATAGCTTTTCCTCCAGCACCACCCTCTTCAGCTGGTTGAAAAATGAAGTTAACATTTCCAGAGAAATCTCTGGTTTCGGCTAATTTTTTAGCTGCAGCTAATAAAATAGTTACATGTCCATCATGACCACAAGCATGCATTACTCCAGGTTTAGTACTTTTATAAGAAAAAGTATTTTTTTCATCAATTGGAAGAGCATCCATATCGGCTCTGAGTCCAATAGAATTTGGGAAATTATTTTTTTTCTTTATTTTGCCACGTAAAACACCTACCAAGCCNGTTCCTCCAATTCCTGTTACAACCTCATCACATCCTATTTTAATTAAGTATTTCTCAATCAATTTTGAGGTACGAAACTCTTGATATTTAAGCTCAGGATTGGCATGTAAATCTTGGCGAATTTTATAAAATTCAACAAGTTCATCTTTTATAAACATTTAAACTCCTCNTATCATAAAAACTAATAGATTTTTATGTTTGAAAAAATAATCANTAATTCAAAGAACACTTACAACACTACACCTTAAAATTCAATTTACGATCCTTTTTTCATTTCATCAGGGCTTCTAAAATTGCACCTCATTAACAAAAAAATGCCTACTATAAAGAAACTTGCAATTATCAATATCGAAAGCCGGTGATTGTTATCAGTTAAAAAAGTAATTAGACCATATGTAAAAGGTCCGACCGCTGAAGCTGCATTAATAGAAAAACCCCACAAACCAAAGTTTTCAGCTTGTTTATTTATGGGGGACATATGTGCAATTGCAGCTCTCGCTCCACTTTGAGATGCGCCCATTGCCAGTCCAGCAAAATTAGCAGCAATCCAGAAAACTTGATGAGAGCTGGATAAAAAAATCAAAATTACTGTCATTAACCATAAAATCAATGACATAAGTAAACTTTTTTTATGTCCAATTCTGTCCTGCAGGAAACCAAAACTAAAAGCACCAACAGATGCAGTAATGTTCACGATCATGATCATTATTATTGTCTGCTCAATACTAAAATTCATGACCTCCTTTGCGTAAATCGCCGCAACGGTAATTACAGTTGCTATCCCAGCTTGATAAACAAAAATACATAACAAAAAGTCATATAAATCTTTACAGTCTTGTCCTCTATGAACACTGCTAATTACTCTAGACCAAGCTCCTTCCCAGTTTTCNTTGGAGTTTAATGGCTTAAATTTTTTTAACCTTTGTAAGGCTAATAGACTAACCAGACCGAAAATTCCACCAGTAATGATCATTGACCCAGCTACTTTTATTTGCTCTGTAATATTAGTGTTGATAAAAAAATAAGGTGCGTTATAAATCCATAAAAAACACAATACCAGTGTTGTAATTCCGCCAACAAATCCCCATGACCAACCAACTCCAGAAATTCTACCAAGTTGATTGTTTTTACAAAAATTTGCTAAATATGAGGCAGCTATATCCTGATGAACTGAATATGAAAAGTTTGAAATTACAAGCAANACCGCTGCAAGTATTAGAGACTCAGAACTGCAAAAACCGAGAAAAATAGTAGAAAAACTACAAATAATAGTTGCTACATAAAGAATTAATTTATGATTTCCAGAAAAATCAGCATATGCACCAAGCCAAGGAGCAGTTATCATAACTAATANATAACTAACTGATAAAATTGATGTCCATACTAACGTTGCATTTATGTTACCTTCCATTATAGTCGANACAAAGTATGCATTAAATACTGCTGTTAAAACTACTGTTGTGTACCCGGAATTTGCAAAGTCCAAACTAGCCCACGCAAAAATTTCAGATGGTTTCACATCAGGTCTTAATGAACTAGACCGATTAATAAAGTTTGATAGAAATTTGGTTATCAATAACGAAACTTTTTTTTGAATATTTTCAGGTAATTTATGGCTAATAAGCTCTATATTAAAACATTTGGTTGTCAAATGAATGAATACGATACAGAAAAAATTTCAGAAATTTTCCATTCTAAAAATAAAACTGTTAGGACAAATCAACCTGAAGAAGCAGATATTATTTTGTTTAATACTTGCTCAGTCAGAGAAAAAGCGCAAGAAAAAGTTTTTTCTGACCTCGGAAGAGTCAAACAATATAAATCTAAAAAACCAAACTTAATTATAGGAGTTGGAGGTTGTGTAGCTAGCCAAGAAGGTAAAAATATTCTCAAAAGGGCTCCATATGTCGACTTAGTTTTTGGTCCTCAGACAATTCACAGATTACCTAAAATGATTGAAAAAAAACTCGAAACAAAGAAACCACAAATTGATTTGGATTTTCCTGAAGTGGAAAAGTTTGATTCATTACCAACAACTCAAAACGATGGTCCAACTGCTTTTATTTCCATTATGGAAGGCTGTAGCAAGTATTGTAGCTTTTGTGTCGTGCCTTACACCAGAGGCACTGAATTTTCCAGGCCAGTAGAAAGCATCTTAATTGAAATTAATAATCTTGTTCAAGCCGGAGTGAAAGAGATCACGCTACTTGGACAAAATGTTAATGCTTACTTCGATGAAAACCACAAATTGGACTTTGCATCGTTACTCGAACTAATAAGTGAAATTAATGATATTTTTCGTATTCGTTTTACAACATCACACCCCAAAGAATTTACGACAAAGTTAGTAAATTCTTTTTATCATTTACCAAAAATTTCGAACCAATTACATTTGCCTGTTCAGTCCGGTAGCGACAAAATACTTACAGCTATGAAACGAGGGTATACNGCGATTGAATACAAATCAATAATTAAAAAAGTTAGATCTTACAGGCCAAACATATCCATCACATCAGATTTTATCGTGGGATTCCCAGGAGAAACAGAAACTGATTTTGAAAAAACAATTGATCTAATTNATNCAATAAGATTTGATGGAGCTTNTTCTTTTACTTATAGTGATAGACCAGGAACTCCTGCATCTTCAATCGTGGACAAAATTAGCGAGGAAATNAAACTTAAAAGACTTAGAAAGTTACAAAATCAAATAAAAATATATGCNGATGAATATAATAATAATCTTTTAGATAAAACTCAAAAGGTTTTGGTAGAGGGTTTTTCAAAAAAAAATATAAATCAACTCATGGGCAGAACTAATTGTAATCGTGTTGTAAATTTCTCAGGGAAAAAAAATATAATTGGAAAGCTTGTAAATTTAAAAATTACTCAAGTTCTGTCCAACAGTTTGAAAGGTGAATTGATCTGACAAACCTTGAATTAACAATACAAAGAAACGATTACTNTCTCGCAGAAAAAAAAAATTACCCCTTAAGTAATCCCAGAATTAAACGTTTGGTTGTAAAAACAATTGAATTGTCATTAGAAGCAAACCANTTAAAAGAATTTAGATCATTCCAAAACACTATAGTAATTCGTTTTTCTGGCAGTGATGAGAGTAAAAGGTTAAATAATTGTTATAGAAAAAAAGATTATGCAACAAATGTTCTTACGTTTTCTTATGGAATNTATCCCCAGATCACAGCTGATATTTTAATATGTATTCCAGTAGCAGAGATGGAAGCAAAAATTAGGAAAATTCAATTAGATCAACATGTTGCTCATTTAATTGTTCATGGTGTTCTCCATGCTACAGGATATGATCATAGAAATTTAACCGAAGCCACTGAAATGGAACAACTTGAAGTTGATATTTTAGGGAAATTTGATATTTCNAACCCATATTCAAAAATTTAGTTTTAACAAGTACAAATTTTTTAAAATGTGGCAAAATACANATTCATTAACAACCCATGCCAATGCATGATAGAAGCCGACCCTAAATCGGGCCGTATTACACTACTGCTGAAACGTTTGTTTTTTCGAATATTTCGAAGAGGCGATCGAAAAGAAGATTTCATTGAGCAAATCCATGAAGCCGAAGAGCACTCTGTCCTAAACGCAGATGCTGTCTCTATGATGGAAGGTGTTCTCCAAATATCNGACCTAGCTGTAAGAGATGTAATGGTTCCAAGAGCAAGAATGGACTTCATCAATCTTGATGAAAATGTAAATAAAATTCTTGATTTTGTNACAAAAATTGCACATTCNCGTTTTCCGGTTACCGATGGAAANAAAGACGAAGTAATTGGAATACTTTTAGCCAAAGATCTTCTCTCAATATTNCANAAAAATGAACAAAATTTAAGAGGTCTAATACGACCTGCTGTGTTTGTTCCAGAGTCCAAAAAACTAAATGCAATGCTTAAAGACTTTAGAATCAATAGAAATCATATGGCAATAGTGATTGACGAATACGGAGGTGTTAGCGGGTTAATTACAATTGAAGACGTTCTCGAACAAATAGTTGGTGACATAGAGGATGAGCATGACACTAACGAGGAAAAAGACAACATTCTACAAATCCCCTATCAAGACAATAGATTTAGAGTTAGGGCTGGTACTTCTCTAGAACAATTCAATGGAGTTTTTTCCAGTAAATTTTTAAGTGAATCTGTCGAGACAATTGGAGGATTTGTAACCGATCACCTCGGGCACGTTCCCCGAAGAGGGGAATTTGTCGAAGTTGACGGAGTTAGATTTGAAATTCAAAGAGCGGACGCAAGACGAGTACACTTACTAATTGTTGAGCGCTTTGCCTCCTCAACAATAAACTCAAAGCCTAAAAATGATACCGGATTGGACGCTAAGCTTTAGCCATTTAATTTTTCTGAGCATAATTATTAATCTCTGGAAAAGTAAGTCTAAATTAAAAGTACAAATTGCTAGCTTTTTAGTCGTTTCATGCTGTTTTTGGGGCCTTCATTGGATTTTTATCAGCTTAAATCAATATGGTGGACTGAATTATCTTACAGCTAGCTTAGCAACTATAATCCTTGCAAGTTACGTAGCTTCATTTTATTTAATCGCTGGAGTAATAATTAGAAGACTAGAGCTACCCCCTATTGGTATTGCCGCAGTCATTTGTTTAGCAGAATGGTCAAAAAGTAATTTTCTCACAGGTTTTCCTTGGTTAAATACTGGAGTAATGCAAATTGATGGTCCTTTCTCGGTTTTTGCACCTTTTATAGGATCATTTGGTGTGGGTTTTATAGCTGTATATTTTGCCGCTCTAATTTCTCACGCTACAAAACCATCATTTATTTCCGCAATTCTTATTTGCGTAACAGCTTTTACATTTCATAGTTTTAATAACTTTACTGAGCCAAGTGGGAAAAAATTAAATATTGCTCTTATTCAAGGATCAATTTCACAAAAAATTAAATTTGATCCCATTCAGGAAAAAATCTCTCAAATAATTCATCTTGATTTGATTGAAAATGCAATACAGAAAAACAATAAGATAGATTTGATAGTACTTCCAGAAACAGCTTTCACTAAAATTTTTACTAATATAGAAAAANAACATATACAAAAAATTAAAAACCAATTAACAAAAAATAATTCAATTTTGATGATGGGAATACCTAGAAAAAATAATAATGATTGGAAAAATTCGCTTATCGCACTTGAAATTGCAGAGTCATCAGAACTAAAAATTTATGATAGTTATGATAAACATCACTTAGTTCCCTTTGGTGAATTTATCCCCNGGGGTTTTAAATGGTTTGTCAATATGATGCAAATTCCATTAGGAGATTTTAAAAATGGTTTAAACCCNCAAAAACCAATCAAAGTGAAAGATCAANATATAGGNGTAAATATATGCTTCGAGGATCTTTTTGGCGATGAAATTTCCAGTATTTTTTCAGAAAGTTCATTTAAAGAAAAACCATCAATCCTTCTCAATATTAGTAATTTGGCCTGGTTTGGTGATACAAACGCTCTTGATTATCATTTGAAAGCAAGCCGGATGAGAAGCTTAGAAACCGGAAGGCCTATGTTAAGAGCAACTAATACTGGTATTACTGCATTAATAGATCATAAAGGCATGGTAATTAAGAAACTAAAGCCTTTTGAAAGAAATTATTTAAATGTAGAAGTACAAGGAACCTCAGGCCAAACTCTCTATAATTATTTAGGTAACTATTTAATCTTGTTATTTTCATTATTTGTATTATTTTTTTTTGCAAAAAAAAAATTTTTTGAATCTTGTTAAAAAAAAACTGGATAATACATAATATGAAAACAGTTCAAGAAATTATTTTCCAACTTCAAAAATTTTGGTCCAACCAAGGATGTACTCTATTACAACCAATTGATTTGGAAGTTGGTGCTGGCACATCCCATCCCACTACTTTTTTACGTGCAATAGGACCCGAACCTTGGAGTGCGGCTTATATTCAACCTTCTAGAAGGCCATCTGATGGAAGGTATGGTGATAATCCAAATAGATTACAACACTATTATCAGTTTCAAGTTATACACAAACCAAGTCCAAATAAAATACTCGAATTGTATTTAAATTCTTTAAAAGAATTGCAAATCAATCTGCAAGANAATGACGTTCGTTTTGTTGAGGATAATTGGGAAAATCCCACATTAGGTGCATGGGGACTAGGCTGGGAAGTTTGGCTGAATGGTATGGAAGTTACTCAATTTACATATTTTCAACAAGTAGCTGGATTGGACTGTAAACCAATGATGAGTGAAATAACATATGGAATTGAACGACTCGCCATGACACTTCAGGAAAAAGAAAGTGTATACGACCTTATTTGGTCGGAAGNTAGACAGAATAAAAGCAAATTAACCTATCGAGATATTTTTCATCAAAATGAAGTTGAACATTCGTCTTTTAACTATGAGTACAGTAATGTTGATTTACTTTTAACTTTATTTTCTAGTTATGAGACTGAAGCTTTAAAATTACTAGACCATGACTTACCAATACCAGCCTATGAATTTACTTTAAAGGCAGCTCACATTTTTAATTTACTTGATGCAAGAGGAGCTATTTCCGTTACTGAGAGAGCTGGCTACATTGGCAAAATAAGAAATATCTCTAAAAATGTTGGAATTCATTACTTGAAATCCCGGGAAAANTTAGGTTTCCCTNTAGTTGTGAGTTAANGTGACTACCAATACATTACTNGTTGAACTAATAACCGAGGAACTNCCTCCTGCCTCATTAATCAACTTATCCGAAAGCTTTGCTGAAAAAATACTAAAAAAATTGATGGTGGACTTATTNACAACTCCATCTTCTAAAATGCGTATATTNGCAACCCCTAGAAGAATTGGATTTCAAATCACCAATNTAAAGCAAAAAGCAGAAAATTCAGTCAAACAAGTCAAATTATTACCCAAAAAGATAGCATTTAATGAAAACAAAGAACCAACTGATCTACTAAAAAAGAAAATTTGCTCTCTCATCACCTCACCAGCAAATCAACATGTGACTGTAACTGAAAAAGACNTTAAAAGCTTTCTTTTAAACAAAACCCAAATTAAAACTATCGGTAAACAAGATTACATATATTGTGAAATTAATGAAGTTGGAATTCAACTAGAAGAGTCCTTACAATCAGCAGTGCTTTCGAGCTTAAAAAGTCTTCCAATTTCTAAAGTCATGACGTACCAGCGTCTTTCTGAAACAAAGAAAAGTAGCGATATAAAATTCGTAAGGCCTGCTCACAAATTAGTTGCGTTACACGGAGAACAAATTTTAAAAATCAAAACTTTAGGATTAGTCAGCAGTCAGTTTTCTGATGGTCACAGATTTCTTGGAGAACGTAACATTAAAATTTCCAGCGCTAGTAATTATGAAGATCAACTCTATAAATATGGAAAAGTCATACCAAACTTTGAAACAAGAAAATCTGAAATTAAAAAAGAATTGACCAAAAAATCCGGTTCATTTGAATTGGTTGTTAACGAAGAGCTTTTAAATGAAATTACAGCTTTATGTGAGTGGCCTGTCATATATGAAGGTTACTTTGATGAAGAGTTCTTGAATATTCCAGATGAATGCTTAACTCTTACAATGCAAAAAAATCAAAAATTTATACCTCTATTAACAAAAAAAAATTGTCTGTCNAACAAGTTTTTAATCGTAAGTAATATCTTTACTCATAATCCAAAAAATATTATNCAGGGTAACGAAAGAGTTTTAAAAGCAAGACTATCTGATGCACAGTTTTTCTTTAATTTAGATAAAAAGAAAAACTTCGAAGATAGTGTCAAACAATTATCAAAGGTTATCTATCACAACAAACTTGGCAATATTTATGACAGAACTTTACGNTTGATTTCATTAACCTCAAAATGGGGAAATTTATTAGGATTGAATAAACAGCTTTGTGAGAGAGCAGCCTTACTTTGTAAAGCCGACCTAACTTCTAAAATGGTGGATGAATTTCCAGAGTTACAAGGAATCATGGGCAAATACTATGCTCAATTTTCTGGAGAAAATTCTGAAATTTGTTTAGCCATAGAGGAACATTACAAACCAAAATTTTCCGGTGATCTCACATCTGAGCACTTACTTGGAAGTTGTTTAAGTTTAGCCGACCGAATGGAAAGTATTGTTGGATTATGGAGTATTGGCATTGTACCCACTGGAGAAAAGGACCCTATGGGATTAAGAAGAAATGCAATAGCCATTTTGAGAATTTTAATTGAAAATAAAATCAACCTAAACCTAGATGATTTAATTTTGGATACTGAAAGAATTATAAATAAGAAAATTTCTACAGAAAATAATTTCAACAACATTAAAATCTTTTTTCTAGATAGGCTTAAAAACTTACTCAAGGAAAAAGGCCATCAATCAGCAAAAATTGAATCTGCGATTTCCAAATGCAGCAACAAAATAAGTGAGCTACCGGAAAGATTAGAAGCAATAAATCATTTTTTAAGTTTTCCCACAGCATATGAGTTTTGCTCAACAAACAAAAGAATTAAAAATATCTTAAGAAAAAANACTTTAGCAACTATAAACAGCATGCCTGACCCAGTTTTATTCGAAGAAGAGGCTGAAATTCATCTATTTAATAAATTAAATGAAATAACATCAAAAACCCATAATTTATTAAAAAAAAATATGTATACAGATGTTTTATTAGCGTTAACAGAATTAAAGATACCTGTTGATATTTTTTTTCAAAAAGTACTGGTTAATACAGATAATACGATTTTAAAAGAAAATAGGCTCTCTCTTCTTAAAAAGCTTAACGAAACCATGAATCAAGTTGCTGAAATATCTCTTTTGGTAGAATAAATAACAAATGAAAAAGCCCTTGATTATTTTAGATAGAGATGGGGTTATTAACATCGATTCACCCAACTATATAAAATGTCCGAAAGAATGGATTCCAATAAAGGGTAGTTTAGAGGCCATAGCTAAGCTTAATCAAGCTGGCTTCTCTGTTGTGGTTGCCACCAATCAAGCTGGAATAAGCAGAGGCATTTTTACTTTTGAAGACTTACACGCTATACATTCAAAAATGATAGATACCTTGACTCAATATGGCGGAAATATAGATGCTATATTTTTTTGTCCCCATAATCCCATTGATTTATGTGAATGTAGAAAACCCAGGCCTGGTATGATTAATGAAATTCAAGTTAGGTTCAAAGTAAACTTAACTGATGTAAAGCTGATTGGTGATTCTCACCGAGATCTCCTGGCAGCAGACAAGGCAGGGGCAACCCCATGGTTAGTAAAGACCGGAAATGGGGAGAAAACTATTGAGGCACACGAGAATGGAACTCAAATACTACCTCCAAATACTGAAANATTTCTTGACTTATCTGAAGCTGTTAAAACAATCTTAAAATAAAGCAATGCTTCGGTCGACTTTATTTATATTATTCCAAGCAACCAGCGTAACTTTCTGGGGTGTCTTGGTTCTCATCACTGCTCCTTTTTTTAGTGTTTCAAAACGCTATTCATTTACGATGCTTTGGCCCAAGATGAATATTTTTGTTGCAAAATACTTACTTGGCATCAAATACGAAATCGAAGGATATGAAAACCTTAAAAGCATACAAAAAAAACCTGCTATTGTTTGTTCTAAACATCAATCTGCCTGGGAAACGTTTTTTCTTGCTAACGGATTAAAACAACATATTTGTTTTGTTTTCAAACAAGAACTTTTGCTGATACCTTTTTTTGGATGGGGTATAAAATTATTGCATATGATTCACATCAACCGAACTGCTGGAAAAAAATCACTTGACCAAATTATACAAGCTGCTCCAAAACAGTTTAAACTCGGTCGTTGGATTGTTTTTTTTCCTGAGGGAACAAGGACACTACCCGGTGAGAAAAAACAATACAAGATTGGTGCGGCTGTTTTGTCTAAAAGGCTTGGAGTTCCAATTGTTCCAATAGCTCATAACTCAGGAGTATATTGGAAAAAAAATGCTTGGATAAAAAAGCCCGGGGTAATCAAGTTAAGAATTGGTCCTTTAATAACCCCAGACAACAAAAGCCCCGAAGAAATTATCTCAAAAGTCCACTCTTGGATAGAAACACACTCTTAATTTTTTTTTAAAACAATAAGATTACAATTTTAAAATTGGCGACAAAATTCATATTATCAATTTTTCNTCACACTTATCTGNTTAGCTAGACTTACATAATCTCTCACACATATATCTTCCGCCCTATCAGTCAATCTGGCATCTAGTCCGTCAAANTCAAGCTTATGAATAAATTCTTTAAGATTATTTTTAACTGTTTTTCTTCGTGAAGAAAACGATGCAGCTACTAGTTGTGAAAAAATATTCCAATCTTTAATCGTAGAAAATAATAATTTATTTGGAGTCATCTTAACAAACGCAGAGGTGACTTTAGGTATAGGAAAAAATGAATCAGATTCTATAACTAATAATTTTTCAATTGTGTAAGCAGCTTGAAGCATTACAGATAAACGTCCGTAAATTTTAGTTCCGGGTTCAGCTACCATTCTGTCAACAACTTCATTTTGTAAAGTAAAAAATTGATCCCTAATCTTGTTTTTTATATTGAGTAATTTAAATAAAACTGGAGTTGAAATATTATAAGGTAAATTACCAATGACCCTCCACTCATTATTTCCAAAAAAACCATAACAAACACGTTCGAGATTAACTGTTAAGATATCAGCCTGTATGATTTTGAATTGACTTTGATTATATTTTCTTTCCAAGGTAGGTACTAACGTCCTATCTAATTCAACAGCTAAGACTTTTAGTCGTAATTCACTTTTTGTTAACCAGTCAGTCAAAGCTCCTTTTCCCGGGCCTATCTCCAAAATGCAGTCATTTTTTTTAAAATTTGTAAATCTGATTATGGATTCGATGACTGAGTAATCAGTTAAAAAATTTTGGCCGAATCTTTTTTTGGGAATATACTTCAAAAATTAAAATCACCTATAAATTAGATTTTTCCTATTTTTATTTCTACATAACTATTAGCTCTAAGTTCTCTAACCCATTCATCAGTTGTTTCTTTCAATTTATTTTCTTTTAAAATAGTTTTAGCCATTTTTCTTTGGCGCTCCTTGGTTAGCGGTTCTAGCCTTCGATCAATTAACTCGATTATATGAAAACCAAAAATAGATCTAATAGGCTGACTTATCTCACCAACCTTCAATTGCATAACTGCTTTCTCAAATTCTGCAACATAGTCACCAGGATATGCCCAGCCAAGCTCTCCTCCTTTGACAGCAGAGCCCTTATCTGCAGAGTAGCGTATTGCTAAATCTGAAAACGAATCTCCATCAATCACTTGGTCTCTAAGTTCCAAAGCCCTTCTTTGGACTGTGCTCTCATTGTTAGGGGAGTCAATCTTTAATAAAATATGACGTGCCTTAAAAATTGGAACCTCTTTTTCAATGATGGATGATCTACGATCCTCAAGAAACAAGATATGAAAGCCGCTAGGGCTTTCAATAATTTCAGAAAATTCACCCTTTTTTAAAACTTGAATTTTTCCAACAAATAATTTTGGAAGCCTATCATACGATCTCCAACCCATAGATACAAAATCGTTCAGCTTGTTTTTAGAAGAAATCCTATTATCTTCAAGTTGACTTTTNAACTTACTAAATTTGCTAATTACTTCCAGTTTTAAGCTTTCTTTATCCTTTTTANTTATATTTTTTTCAAAAGGGGCTTTGAATTGGCTAAGTAGCACCTCATCTGCACTAAGGTTGTTATTAGCATGAAATTCTAAAAAAAAATCAATTTCATTTTCTGAAATACGAAGTTGACTCTCAACCTCAACATCCCNTAGTCTGGTAAAGATTAATTCTTTCTCTATTCCTTTTCTAAATCTAATGTAGTTCAAACCTTGTTTCTCGATTTCAGCTTGCAGTTGTTTTAAACTTAATCCACCTCTTTTGGCAATATCTAACATGACCCTTTCAACAACGTCGGGTGTAACATCAATTTGTAAGTTTTGAGCCCTCTGTACCAATATCAATTCATTAATCATTTTGTCTAGAAGAACTGTTTGAGAGGAGTTTCTTGTGTATTGTGGATTGGAACTTAATTGTATGGCTTCTTTTTTTAATTCATAGCGCAAATCACTCGCNAAAATTATTTCTCCATTTACAACTGCCAATACACCATCCAATAAATCGTCATTTAATTCAGTTGCATTAAGCAAAACTGGAAAACTGTAAAGGAAAAAATAAGTTAGAAAAAAAATTTTTTTTATCATAAATTAAAAGTGTATTACAAATAACTTGATACTTGTCGATGGTTCATTGAAAATTTTCATACGTAGCGGGTAGAGGTGTCAAATGATTTATCATTTTATAATTTGGTATACCTCTCTTTAGAGCGCTCAAGGGATCTGCACCAACTCTTGCAATTCCGTTTAATTCTATCTGAAAGAAAAAAGCATTAGTAGACTGAGTTGCACCCGTAACATATCTTTGTGCCACAAATCTGGAAACCCAACATCCGCCATCATATTCCAATCCAAATAATGCTTCTACTAAACCTGGAGGTTGATTTCCAGACGCCTCACTTCTACTCTGAAAAGAATAGTTATATCTACCAACTGCATACCAATTTTTCAAAATTGGTGATTGAAAAGCAAAATCCGCAGAATCAACAGAGTCTCTAGTAAACCTATAATCAAATGAAAATGAATTTCCAGGCTTTGGTGAATACCTAAGCCCTACTATTTGGGACTGCCATAAGGCTAGTTTTCTTGTATATTGACCNAGTGCTGTAACNGAAATATCTTTGGTTACTTTTACNGCAGTTTCAAAAAATAAATCTGACTCATTATCAGATCTAACTGGCTGACCAGGCAAAACTACTCGTTGTTGGTCAAAATAATACCTTTGAGCAACTGAAGCTCNAAGTCTTTCGTATCCTGANCTTTCAAAAAGTCTAGTTGTAAGAGCTGCTGTAACATAATTTTTATCTGCAATTCTATCACTACCAAAGAAACTATTTTCAGACAGTAACTGGGCTAGACTTGAAGTTATGCTACTCGAATCAAAGACAGGATAACTTGATTGGTCAGTGAATGGAGTGAAAGCATAAAACAACTTAGGCTCTAGAGTATGAGTATATTTTTTTTCTTTAAACTCAGTACCTCTCTCTAAAATAGACGATGCTTCGATACTAATACTTGGAAGAATTCTCGTATAAGATGGAGTGTGACCAACATTGTTAGCATAAACACCAATCAGAGAATCACCAATTCCAAATCTGTTCTGAGTTAAATNTTGACTTCCATTTTTTGAATGGCTGTAAGATGTCAAGTGCATTCCAAACTGAGGCATTAACCTGACCCCACCTATCAACAAAGGACTTGAAAAGTTTGCATCACCCACAATTCTCGTTCCCTCTGCCATGGATGGGTGCGTAAAATGCGTCATCTCAAAAATTCCTGAAGCATCAATATCTAATTTGTTAATTTTTAAAATCCGATTATTAGAAAATCGTATTCTTGGACTCCACTCATANGGTGGAAGAATTGGTGCGCCAGGATCTTGTAAAACTTGATACTTTTGAAACATGGTTAGATACTGCCAACCTTGAAAATTACCGTTAATTTGAACAGTGGCCGGAAGTATACGTTGAGAAGCAGCCAAGACTGAAGCCCCGAAATCAGCAAAATAATTATTATCTGATACCCTGATAGCACTTAATCCAAAAGAATTGTTACTGGATAATCGAAATGTATGAGAAACCCTCGCCAGCCATCTATCTTTGTTGGTTATCCTATCAGTGGGTAATAATTGTAATCCAATCTCACCAGCTTGTTTTTTGTTCAAGAAACGATACTCAGTACCCAACTGAACTCCACGCCTTCCAACTATTCTGGGATAAAGGGTAATATCCCTATTTGGTGCTAGGTTTATATAATATGGGGTTGTCAAATCTAAACCTAATTTGGAATTCACCGAAAAAGTAGGAGCCAGTAAACCAGTTTTTCTTTTTCCTGAAATTGAAAACGATATATCACCTAAAGGCAGAACCTGCGAGTTATTCCAAAATAAAGCAGAACTTCGTGCCTCAGCAACTGATCTTATATCGTCAACCAAAATTGACTTCGATCTAACCTCCCAAGCCGGTCTTTGAGTTGAGCAGGTAGTAAAGGTTGCATTTTCCAAAATGATTTCACGATGCTGAACAAATTCAACTTTTTCAGCATAACCTCTGCCATTTATCCTACTGAAATCATAAGATACTTTTTCAAAAAACCCTTGCATAGTAGCCGGACTTAGAACGAGTCTAGGGCCAAGATATAACTCCCCTTCACGAAAAAGTGAAACATTTCCTATTGCATCTAGCCTACCTTCGACTAAATCGTACTGTAGTTTGTCGGCTTTTAGGCTCATTCCCATTCTTCTCAACTGTGCATTATTTTTTACAACAATTAAATCATCAATTTGACCCTCTATTTGATCACCGCTCAAATAGTTTGGTCCAGAATTCGTTTCTGACTTTAACAATAAGTTGGAGTCGAGCCTCAAGCCATTAGACATTGAATATTTATTAGTAATTTCAAAATCTTTAGCCAAAACATTAGGTACACTAAAAATCAAGGAAATAAATATAGCCAGTCCAATATTCAAGATGTTCATTGAAGTGAACAAATAATTACAAAGTCTCATAAATAGAAATTTCGTTTATTAATCATGCATAATACTAAAAATTGTTCAATTATTAAAAATGATAGCCGACTTACACTCGCAAAGGATTGGATTAAAAACTTAAATATCTCTCAATTTATTGATCTTAATAGTTTAAGAACTGCATCCGAAGACGCTTCTTTCAGAAGATACTTTAGAATCAACGATTCAAGAGAATATAAATCATTGATTTTAATGGATTCTCCTCCAAACAGCGAGCCTATTGAAAAATTTATTTGCGTTGCTGATATTTTTACTCGCGCTAAACTCTCAGTACCAAAAATTTTTGAAAAAAATCAAGATGATGGATTTTTAATATTAGAGGATTTTGGACTCAAAACTTACCTAGATTGCTACGTAAATAANCCAAATAATACCAGCCAATTATTAGAAACAGCTTGTAATTCAATAATACAGCTTCAACTTTGGGGNCTTCANAACTACGATCCCTGCTCAAANCTTTCAGCCTTTTCGGAAGAAATGNTCATGGAGGAACTCAAATTATTTGAGTNTTGGTATTTGAANAAACACCTTAAATTTTCTTTATCAAAAGTGGAACAGGAAAATTTAAGAATTATTTTTAAAGTTTTNTCTACAAAAATTTCTATTGAACCAAGGGTAATAGTTCATAGAGATTTTCANAGTCGTAATTTGATGGTTTTAGAAAAAGAAAATACAGTTGGGATTCTGGATTTTCAAGATGCAGTATTTGGTCCAGTTAGTTATGACCTGGCTTCATTGGTTCGAGATGCCTACTTCAATTGGGATAAAGAAAATGAATTAAATTGGGCTAAACTATTTTGGAATAATGCAAAAAAACAAAAAATTCCCTTACCACAAAACTTTAGTGACTTTCTAATTGACTTTGACTGGAATAGTATCCAAAGACATTTAAAAATATTAGGAATTTTTTGTAGATTAGCTCATAGAGATAATAAAAAAAAGTATCTTAAAGACTTAAGCCGCGTTAGATTAAAATGTATAGAAGTTGCTTCAAAATATAAAGAATTTACAAATTTAATAAATTTATTTGAGAAAATTGAAAAATTATCTGACACAAATCAAAAGTACTTTTAAATTAAAACTTAAGTTAAAAAAACCATGAATGCAATGATCCTAGCAGCTGGTAGGGGGGAGCGTTTGAGACCGATTACCGACCATACTCCAAAACCTCTTATCTCTATAAATGGAAAGAGTCCAATTAGAAAGCATCTAGAAAATCTTGATAAAGCTAATTTTTCAAATGTTGTAATAAATGTTTCTCATCTTAGCTCCAAAATTTGCAAAACATTTGGTGCGAAATTTGGTAAAAATATCAGTATTAGTTACAGCTTCGAACCTAAAGGAGCTCTTGAGACTGCAGGGGGAATTGCTTATGCAGAGCCTTGGAATAAAGCAAACGATCCATTTTTGGTTCTTAATGGAGATATATGGTCAGATTGGAATGTAAATGAGGCATACGATCTAGAAAGAGAAATACGTAGAAACTCGCTTTGGGGTTATTTAATAATGGTTGACACTTTCAATAAATATAAAGGTGATTTTTTTTTAGACTCTTCTTCCAGGCTTTATACCGAGGATGATTTTCCAACACATACAGAAAAANTTTACAAAAAATTAACNTTCTCNGGCTTTGGAATTTACACTTCAAAAATGTTTAATTCTGTCACAAAGGGGGAAAAAAAGGCTTTAAAGCCTATTTTCAATTATGGGATTAAACATAATCTTCTTATGGGAAGAGAGCATGAAGGTGATTGGTTTGATATTGGAACTCATCAAAATTTAGAAAAAATTAGAACACAATTGGAAAAAACTAAGTTAGTGTGAGTAAAATATAATTATGACTAATTCAAATAGCATAGTCCCTATCNCAAAATCTAACTCCAAAGATCATTATCTAAAAAGAAGAATTAAGCTTGCGCAATGGATGTTAAACAACTCCAATGGCGAACAATCAATTGCGTTATTCTTTAGCGGAAAAGAAAAAATACGAAATGGAGATAACTATTACCCTTTTAGATCCTCTAGCGATTTTTTTTACTTAACTGGTTTTCCAGAACCTAACGCTTGGTTGATTATTAGTTGTAGTGAAAAAAATAATTTTATTGATACTATTTTTTGCCTTCCAAAAGACCCTTTAAAAGAACTATGGAACGGATCACGTATTGGCCCTCAAGATGCAATTGGTAATTTTTTATTCCAAAACTCTNACTCAGTAGAGAATCTGCAAACAGAAATAGAAAAGGAGTTTTGCACTGCCCAAAATTTGTACTACNCATTCTCTGAATCNAGTGAGATGGATGAATTAGTNAAAAAATATTTCATTGAAATCAAGAAAAACTCAAGAGGAAAAAAAACTCCTCCACAGAAAATTTTTGATGCATCACAAACTATTGCAAACTTTCGTTTAATNAAAGACAAAAAAGAGATCACTAGTATGAGAAAGGCTGCAGAAATTTCGTCTAATGCTCACATTAGAGCAATGAAGTTTTGCAAACCTGGAATTACTGAGTATGAATTAGAGGCAGAAATACTTCATGAATTTGGCAAATCTGGTTCACAATCAGTGGCTTACCCCTCAATCGTAGCCAGTGGTCCCAATAGTTGCATCCTTCACCATAAAGCTGGACGCAGAGTATTAAAAGAGAACGAAATAATATTGATTGATGCTGGATGCGAAATTGATGGGTATGCCTCTGACATTACTAGAAGTTTTCCTGTATCTGGTCTTTTTTCATCTGCTCAGCGTGAAATATACGAAATCGTGCTGGCCGCTCAAAAAGCCGCTATCGCCGCCACAAAATCCGGAGCAGATTTCTCAGATCCTCATAATGCTGCCGTTAGAGTCATCTCACAGGGAATAATTGACATCGGACTACTTAAAAATAAAAGTCTGAACGAAGTAATTGACAAACAATTATTTAAACAGTTCTACATGCATAGAACTGGACACTGGTTAGGCTTGGACGTTCACGATGTTGGAGACTATACAAGACCACTCGAACCTGGGATGGTTTTAACAATTGAGCCTGGTTGTTATGTAAGACCATCAAATGAAACTGATGAACATTTCTGGAATATAGGGATTAGGATCGAGGACGATGCTCTTGTTACTAATTCCGGTTGCGAACTATTAACGAGAAAAACGCCCGTAGANGTTAAAGAAATAGAGTCAGTAATTAACAAATAGACATGACTGTGGAAAATAAACACCTTAAGGAAAATAAAACCAAAATTGATAAAATTGTTCAAGAATCGCTTGAAATTTACTTTAATAGGTTAGGTGAACAAAAACCACATGCAGTTTTAGAAATGGTTGTTAATGCAGCTGAGAAACCTACAATAGAGTTTGTTTTAAAGAAAACCAATTATAACTACAGTGCCTCTAGTAAAATTCTAGGAATAACTAGGGCTACACTTAGAAAAAAAGTTTCAAAACACAAAATTTTATTTCAGAAAAGTTTCAGTGAAAAATAACTCTTTAGTAAAAATAAAAACATGCTTGATTTCTGTTTTTGATAAAAAAAATATTCTTAAATTTGCTCAAAATTTAAAAGTCAATAACATTGAGATCATATCTACAGGAGGAACAGCAAGATCATTAAGAGAAAATGATATTGAGGTCACATCAGTTGAAGATTTGACCAATTTCCCAGAAATGTTTAATGGCAGAGTTAAAACACTTCATCCAAATATACATGGTGGATTACTTGCACAGAGAGACAACAAAAACCACGTTAGTACTTTGCATAAATATAATATTAAGGCGATAGATATGGTGGTTGTAAACTTATATCCATTTCTGGAAAAAAAGAAAAATTGTTTTGCAGAAGAGGAAATAATAGAAGCTATTGATATTGGGGGGTCAACTCTTATTAGAGCTGCCGCTAAAAATTATAAAGATGTTGTGGTTGTATCCGATCCGGGTGATTACCCTCTAATTATAGATGCGATTAATAATAATGAGGTTTCTTTGGAACTTAGACTATCACTAGCCTTAAAAGCATTTAAATCCAGTGCTGATTATGAAAAAGAAATAAGTTTATTTTTTTACGAACTTGATAAAAATAATTTAAAAATCACAAAAACTAATAACCAAATTAAAAATCCTGATAGTTTGGAAATGCCAGACTTTACTATAAAATTAAAAAAATACTCTGATTTAAGATATGGTGAAAATCCCCATCAAAAGGCAGCAGTCTACTACAACCAATCAGAGGAAAAGTCAGAATTAATTTGTTGCAATCAAATTCAAGGAAAAGAACTTTCATACAACAACTTAATTGATGCTGATTCTGCTTTGCAATGTGTACAAATGTTGGATAATTCAGCATGTGCAATTATTAAACATGCTAATCCGTGTGGTGTAGCTGAAGCCGAATCTCTGCTAGAAGCTTTTAAAAGAGCCAAGCAAACAGACAACATTTCTTCATTTGGAAGTATCATTGCTTTCAATAAAATTGTTAATGAAAATTTAGCCCGCATAGTTAGTCAAGAGTTCATCGAGATAATAATCGCACCAGATTTTACTAAACAAGCATTAAAAATTTTATCTTATAAACCTAACATTCGTATTGTTAAAAGCCCAAAAAAAATTTCAAATCAAAAATCCTCAACTCATGAAATAAAAAGTCTAACTCATGGCTACTTAATCCAAGATAGAGATAACCAACAAAAATCAAAAAATACAAAATTTGACATAGTGACGGTTATGAAACCAAACCCAAAAGAGGTGGTTGATTTAAAGTTTGCATGGATTGTTGCTAACTGGGTAAAAAGTAATGCAATTGTTTTTTGTCGAGATTCTTGCACNCTGGGTATTGGTGCTGGACAAATGAGTCGCTTCGATTCAGTCAAAATTGCAGAAATGAAAGCAAAACAGGCTGGCTACTGCCTTAAAAATTCCGTTGTTGCTTCAGATGCTTTTTTCCCTTTCAGGGATGGAATAGATATACTTTCAAAAGCTGGAGCCAAAAGTGTAATCCAACCTGGTGGATCCATCAAAGATGANGAAGTTATTAAAGCAGCTAATGAGCATAAGATTGCTATGGTATTTACAGGCGTCAGACACTTTCGTCATTAAATATGGATGAACATAAGATAATTGGCATTGACCCTGGATTAAAATCAACTGGTTACGGAATTGTTACAGT
The DNA here is from genome assembly GCA_002170285.1 of Betaproteobacteria bacterium TMED100. Classification (GTDB taxonomy): domain Bacteria; phylum Pseudomonadota; class Gammaproteobacteria; order Burkholderiales; family Burkholderiaceae_A; genus UBA7377. The sequence continues at coordinate 2,579 of NHFB01000035.1, read as the reverse complement.
TAAAGATAAAAAAATTTTTTACATGGCTAGTGGAACAATTATAACTAATCCCAGAGATGATGAGTCAGCTCGACTTAAAGATATTTTTCAAGGTATAAGTGAAATAGTTTCGAAGTTTCAACCTACACAAGCTGTTGTTGAAAANATATTTGTTAACATTAACGCTTCCTCAACCATTGCTCTAGGNCAAGCTAGAGGTGTGGCAATTGCTGCACTCGCTCATCATCAAATGGACATTCATGAATTAACTCCTCTCGAAATAAAAAAATCTATTGTAGGAACAGGAAAGGCAAACAAGAAGCAGGTCCAGTTCATGATCAANGAATTATTAAAAATTCAGCAGTCACCAGGTGCAGACGCCTCAGATGCTCTTGCATGCACTATTGCTTGGCACAACAAATTAAAACTCCAATGATTAGTCAAATTTCAGGTATTTTGATTAAAAAACAACCACCACATGTGATGATTGACGTTAANGGTATTGGTTTCGAAATTGAGGTTCCAATGAGTACTTATTATGGGCTTCCTAAAATTGGAGAATTTNTTGTGTTAAGGACGCATTTTTTGGTTCGTGAAGACGCACAACAGTTATTTGGATTTGCATCTGANCAAGAAAAAATTACTTTCAAAATTTTAATAAAAATCAATGGAATTGGGCCCAGAGTTGCGTTGGCTATTTTGTCCGGAATGAGTGTTAATGAACTTGCTCTTAATGTTAAAAATAATGANATTGGGAACATAGTAANGATACCCGGCATTGGAAACAAAACTGCTGAGAGAATGTTAATTGAATTAAGAGGTAAAATTGATGTCGATGTTGACACCAACAATGAAAATTCAGTTAANAATTCAGATTTGATTAAAGCTTTAATTTCCCTTGGNTATTCTGAAAAAGAAGCAAAATTGGCAACAAAAAATACGTCAACTAATTCTAGCCTTGAAGAAAACATNAAAACTGCGCTCAAAACCCTTTCATCTTGATAGTAGGAAAACAATGATAAAAGAAGATTCAATNGACTCAACGGAAAATCAGAATGAAAGAACAATTTCACCAAAAAATATAGATGTCAGAGAAAAAACGTATGAAAAAGCCTTGAGGCCTAAAAATTTTAGTGAATATATTGGACAAGAAAAAATAAAAAACCAACTTGATATACTAATCAAAGCAGCAAAAATTAGAAAAGAAGCCATGGATCACATTTTGTTATTTGGTCCTCCTGGTTTGGGTAAAACAACGTTNGCCCATATTTTAGCTGAAGAAAGAGGAGTCAACTTAAAACAATCTTCCGGGCCAATACTAGAAAGACCAGCCGATTTAGCNTCAATATTAACAAATTTAGAGTGTAATGACGTTTTATTCATAGATGAAATACACAGATTGAGCCCCTTAGTAGAAGAAAAACTTTACCCAGCTTTAGAAGACTTTAAATTTGACATAATGATTGGTGAGGGTCCCTCTGCAAAATCAGTCCAACTTGAATTACAACCTTTTACTCTAATAGGTGCAACAACAAGAGCTGGAATGTTAACNAATCCTCTAAGAGACAGATTTGGGGTAACNGCNAGGTTGGAGTTTTACGAACCGCTAGAACTTGTTAAAATATTAAGTAGATCTTCCCAGTTACTAGAAGTTAAATATGACGAAAANGGATTAAATGAGATTGCATCGAGATCTAGAGGAACCCCNAGAATTGCTAATCGATTACTTAGACGNGTAAGGGATTTCGCNCAAGTGAAATCCAANGGAGAAATCTCACAAGATAACGCTGTAAAGTCATTAGCACTTTTAGAAGTTGATGAAGTTGGTTTAGACCCTATGGATCAACAGTTCATCAACACAATTATTAATAAATTTAACGGAGGACCCGTTGGGATTGATAACATTTCAGCTGCAGTAGGTGAAGTAAAAGAAACTATTGAAGATGTCATTGAGCCTTACTTGATACAACAAGGATTCATTCAGAGAACACCTAGAGGTAGAATAGCAACCGAGTTGAGTTTCAAACATTTTAAAAAAAAATTACCCAAAAAGAACTGCAACCTTCATTTAAACTTACAAAATACTAATCAACACTCTAAATAATATGCTCACTACCGAATTGTCATTATTAGCCTTAGTATTAAATGCCAGCCTTCCAGTGCAGGGGGTTATTGGAATATTGATAATAGTATCCATAATTTCATGGGCAGTAATTTTTTCAAAACTTAAAGTTTTCTATATCACTGCTCGATCTACTAATGATTTTGAAGAAGAATTTTGGTCCGGTGGCGAATTAATGCAACTTATGAAGAAAATTGAAGAGAGAAAAATAACTGGTGGGCTACCCAGAGTTTTTGAAGCTGGAATGCATGAGTTTCTTAAAAGCAGAAAACAAGCTAGGGCGGGACAATCCGAAATAATTGATAATACACGTCGAGCTATGAGAGCTGCCACAAACAGAGAACTTAGTAATCTTGAAAATTGGCTTCCATTTTTAGCAACCACAGGTTCTGTATCACCTTATGTTGGCCTGTTTGGAACAGTTTGGGGAATAATGCATGCATTTCTTGCTCTGGCAAATATCCAACAAGCAACGCTA
>NHFB01000034.1 GCA_002170285.1 Betaproteobacteria bacterium TMED100 | reverse complement strand
AAAATTTTAGGTCATAAACAAACCACCATCAACATTCAAAGTTATTCCTGTNATATANGATGCATCATCTGAAATTANAAATGATACAGCATTTGCTACATCTTCAGGTTTTCCAAACCTTGAAATGGGAATACTATCTAAGATAATATCTTTTAAATCATCTTTTAAACTTTTTGTCATGTCGGTTTCAATATACCCNGGGGCAATCGAATTTACTGTAATTCCTCTTTTAGCAACCTCTTTGGCCAGAGACCTACAGAAGGCTCCTAGTCCAGCCTTNGCAGCAGCGTAGTTGGCTTGACCTGCATTCCCAGACAAACCGACAATTGAACTTAAAAATACTATTCTACCCCATCTACTTTTGACCATTGATTTTAATAAAGCCTTTGTCAATCTAAAAGCTGTTGACAAATTAACTTCAATAACGTCATTCCAATCGTCGTTACTCATTCTAAGAATCAAATTGTCGCGTGTTATTCCAGCATTATTTATAAAAATCGACGGCGATCCGTGCAGTTTAATTAGTGATTTTACAAACTCATCAGGATTATCAGAACTAAAATCTAGTTTTAACCCACAACCTTGACCACCAAAATTTTTAATTTTTTTTGTAATTGAAGTTGCAGATTCCTCTGACGTTGCTGTNCCACATACATAATAATTTTCTTTGACTAAATTTGNTAATATAGAANCACCGATTCCTCTTGAAGCACCAGTAATTAACACAATCTTTTCAGAGTTGTCATTATTGTTTTGAGTGAAAATAGTCATGTAAATTTAAATATCAAAATTATTATTTGTTCAAAATGGAAACAACTGCATCTATTTCTTCTTCATTGCTAAGGGTATATGCCTGAATTTCCGGACAGATTCTTTTTGTTAATCCAGTTAAGACTTTTCCAGGTCCGCACTCACATATAATTTCAATCTGGTTTTCCTGAAATTTATCTATAGTTTCCTTCCATCTTACAGGTGCCATAGCCTGTTTTGACAATGAAGTTTTTATTTGATCAACATTTGTCAAAAATTCTACACCTACATTATCTATAACAGTGATCTTAGGCAAAAGAAACTTTTCATTTATTAATCTTTCCTTTAACTCTTTTGCGGCAGGCGCCATTAATGAAGAGTGGAAAGGAGCAGATACTGCCAATTTAACTGCTCTTCTTGCGCCAGACTGTTTAGCTAATATACATACCTTATCGACTATATCATTGTGACCAGATACAACTGTTTGATCGATAGTATTGAAATTTGCAGGTTCGGCTTTGTGTACCAAATCAGAACATGTGTTACAAATTTTTTTTACAGTATCTCCATTCAAACCAATTATAGCAGCCATCCCACCTACTCCTTCAGGTACAGCATTTTGCATTGAATTTGCACGAAAACTTACCAATTTTAGAACTTGTTCAAAACTCATCACACCTGATACAGCTAGGGCAGAATATTCACCTAAACTATGACCAGCCATCAGATTAGGAAGAGGAGCATTGCGTTCACAGAAAACTCTCCATATTGCAATGGATACAGCAAGTATGATCGGTTGTGTATTGATTGTTAAATTAAGTTGGTCTTTATGCTCGCCATCAATTATCTTACTAAAATCTTGTCCTAAAACATCTGATGCTTCCTCAATTGTATTTTTTACAACGAAGTTATTTTTAAAACCTTCCAACATTGCGTGAGATTGCGAACCTTGACCGGGAAAAACAAAAGCTAATTTCATTTAAGCAAAACCCTAAAATTAAATTTCAGTACACTTACATATTAATCAGAGAGGACCCCCAAGACAAACCTCCACCAACCCCTTGCACGAGTATTAAATTACCCTTAACAATTCTCTCATCTTTTCTGGCTGTATCTATAGCAAGTGGAACCGAAGCTGCTGAAGTGTTAGCATGNTCACAAACAGTTTCNATAAGCTTTGAATCAGGGATTCCAAGTCTCTTTGCAACAGCCCTTAAAATTCTCAAGTTGGCTTGGTGAGGAATTAACCAATCAACTTTTTCTTTGGAAATGTCTGCTTTTATAAGAACTTCTTCAGCACTTGAAGTCAATGCATCAACAGCCTTTCTAAAAACCTCTTTACCATCCATAATAGCAAAAGGTTTTCCAACAATTTTTCCTCTTGATATTCTCGCAGGTGCATGAAGTATATTACATAGTTTTCCATCGGCATGTAATGATGAGGTTAAAATACCAGGTGATGACGAAGACTTAAGAACAATCGCTCCAGCTCCGTCACCAAATAAAACACAAGTCGAGCGATCATTCCAATCAAGTATATCTGATAATGTTTCTGCACCAATAACCAAAGCACATGAATTTTGTCCTGATTTTATAAACATATCAGCAATTGTTAAAGCATAAACAAACCCACTGCAAACNGCTTGAACATCAAAAGCAGCGCCTTGGTCAATACCTAACTTGCCTTGAATTTGACATGCGACAGACGGAAAAATACAATCTGGAGTCGTAGTTGCAACAATCACTAAATCAATTTGATTCGGAGTTACGCCAGCATCTTCCATAGCTCTNAAAGANGCTTGTAAACCAAGNGAACATGTTGTATCAGTNTCGGAAGCAAAATATCTTTGTGNGATACCAGATCTCTCTTTTATCCAACTGTCNGATGTTTCGATGCCATTTTTTTTAAGCATTAAAGCAAGATCATCATTGCTTATTGGAATTCCAGGTAATGCAGAACCTGTTCCCACTATTTTAGAAAAGGGCTTGTATTTAACCATTAATTACTTTTATCAAATATTGTTTTTGTTTTTTAAAATCACTTGCATTATCTTGTCATTTAGACCATTACCAGAAGCATCAGCTACCCTATCTATAGCATTAGCAAACGCAAAAGAGTCAGCTGAACCATGGCTTTTGTATACAACTCCTTTTAAACCAAGTAAAGCTGCACCATTATATCTCCTATGATCAAGTTTTAATGCAAACCTTTTTAAAACTTGAAAACTCATCAGCGCTGCTAGTTTTGAAAAAAAAGTAGCATTGTATTCCTCTTTTAAAACAACTCTGACCATCTGCGCCAAACCCTCAGAGGTTTTCAAAGCAACGTTACCAACAAAACCATCACAAACGACTACATTGGACGTTCCTTTAAAAATATCATCCCCCTCAACATTACCAATAAAGTTAAGATTACTGGACCTAAGTATTTCCCCTGCCGCTTTAACCACGTCATTACCCTTAATATTTTCTTCTCCAATATTTAGTAAGCCAACACTTGGTTTTGGAATTTGGTCCACAACTGACACTAGTGCTGAACCCATCAAAGCGAATTGAAACAACTGCTCTGCAGAACATTCCACATTAGCACCAAGGTCCAATACAGTTGTTGCAGTACCTAACCTATTAGGTAAAAATGAAGCTATTGCAGGTCTGTTAATACCATCTAGTGTTTTTAATAAATAACGAGAAATTGCCATCAGCGCTCCTGTATTNCCAGCGCTAACTACACCACCGACATGACCTTCTTTTAACATTTCGACTGATTTCCACATAGAGGAATTTCTACGGCTTTTAAGTGCTGTAGCTGGGGGGTCCTCCATTGAAACGACTTCGGTAGTATGTTGAATACTCAAACGATCAGATCTTCCTGAAAATTCAACAGCAGCTTGATTTAAGTGATTTTTGGAAATACTCTGGATTGAATTTATTATCTTATCCTTATCACCAACGGCAATGATTTTATGGGTGGGATGTTTTATAAGAAAATTAATGCAAGCCGGAACNGTAATTGNTGGACCAAAGTCTCCGCCCATTACGTCAACAGCTACACTCAATCCACCAGACATAAATTTTCCTTGAATTAAACTATATCGATGGTTGTGTAGGGTATAAAACTAAACTTCAGGATTCCTCGTTCTCAACTTTGTCCTGGATATCAATGACTTTTTTCCCCCTGTAGAATCCTGAATCACTGATGTGATGTCTTCTATGGATTTCACCTGTTGTTGGTTCGACCGCAAGGGGTGGATTAACCAAAAATTGATTAGATCTATGCATATTTCTCTTTGATGGGGACTTTTTGTTTTGTTGAACCGCCATACAAATACACTCCTTAAAAATTAGGCAAACACTGCATTATATGACAACAATACCCTATTTACGAAATTTTTCTTTTAATTTTGCAAAAGGGTTGTTTATTATATTTTTAGAATCTGGTTCTTGTGATGATTGGTCTTTTAAATACTTATTATCAGGTAAATTACAACCGGCGTGATTGATTATCTGTAAAAATTCAAATAATATTTCATCCTCAATTAACATCAATATAGTTGGACACTCCTCAACGGAGATAATTTCATAACCATCCTCACAATTAATACTGTAATTATTTGCCTCATGTGTAGTTTTAAAAATTTTATATGTTCTGTGAATGTGAAACCTATTCTTAACAAGCATAAGACAACGTGTACAAAATATTTCAAGGTCGGTTTTACATTTTAGTTTTAATATATTTTTATTTTGAACGTAACTCCAGCAAACAGAGGAAACTATTTTACTATTAGTGGTTTTTACTCTGCAAAATTCATGTGGTTCAAAAAAACCACATTGTCTAACCTTAGAATTAATTAAATTTATTGACATTTTTTTTAAATCATAAATAGGTATTGATAATCATTCAATGTACACTTTTAATTAAAACAGAGAATCAAAACTTATCATTAATTATAAAAAATTAAATGAAAAATATGAAAAAAAAAAACAAACTTATACTTGCCTCCTCCAGCATTACTAGAATTGAGATTCTAAAAAAACTTGGATTACAATTCTCCTCTGTTTCACCTGATATTGATGAAACTCAATTAATTAAGGAAAGCCCCAAAAATCTAGCTTTGAGATTAGCTAAAGAAAAAAATTTAGTAGTAGCAAAAAATCATCCTGATGCCTTGATTATTGGTTCTGATCAAGTTGCTGTTTGTTGCGGATTAGTATTAAACAAACCATTAACAATTGAAAAAGCAATTGAACAACTGCTTTGGCAAAGGGGGAAAAAAACTGAATTTTTTACAGCCTTGGCGTTAAGTAAAGAAGCAGGAAAAGTCTTAAAAGTTTCATATGTTAAAAGCACTGTTGAATTTCTAAATGAAAATCATATAAGTGATGATGTCATTTCAAATTATGTTGCCAAAGCACTACCTCTAAATTGTGCTGGTAGCGCAAAGTTTGAAGGTGTTGGAGTCAGTTTGATAAAAAAAATAAACTGCGAGGATCCTAATGCATTATTAGGACTTCCCGTAATAAAACTTTGCAAGTTTCTTAATGAATGGGGAATTTCCCTGATAAGTCTAGCGAAGTAAAAATAGTTTCTTTCAAAAAAGAAGATTTTAATTGCTCTGTAAACTTTTCAAGTAAAGATGATGGGACCGAATAATCGATTATGCTTTCGACCTTGAAAAAATTTTTAGCAACAAAATTAACTGAACCTAGCTCATCTGACAAACCTAGTTCAATACTTTTGGCTCCTGTAAAAATCATGCCCGAAAAAACTATTGGGTCATTTGAAAGAATGTCTCCTCTCTGATTTATAACTGCATTAATAAAATGAGTATGAATTTCATTCAAGACTTTTTGGGTCTCATCTTTATGTTTAATGTTTAATTCTGAAAATGGATCCAACATGGCTTTATTTTCACCAGCTGTTAATAAGCGTCTTTCTACTCCATATTTTTTTAATAGATCAGAAAAACCAAACCCATTAAACAAAACGCCAATGGAACCAACTATGCTTGATTGATTGACATAAATCTTTTCAGCGGCAGACGCGATATAGTATGCCCCTGAAGCAGCAATATCTTCAACAACCGCTACTAAAGACTTGTCAGGATTTTCTTCTCTCAATCTGACAATCTCGTCATAAATTAAGGCCGACTGTACCGGGCTTCCCCCGGGACTATTAATTTTTAAAATAACTCCAACAGAGTGTGGTGCTCTGAAAGCTTTTCTAATTGACTCATTAACCAAGTGAGCGTCAACATCACCATCAGATTGAATAGCACCTGTTAGGCTAATTAAGGCTGTATGAGGCTCAATATCAGAACCGACAGAACCTAATTTTGAAATTTGCCCGAAAGACAATATTAGAAAAAAAGCAAGAAAAAAGAAAACAATAGTCCATTTTACAAAAGACCACATTCTAGCTCTTCTTTGTTCAACAAGATAGTTTTTTAATAATTGAGTAAGTACGTCTCTTTCCCAGTTTTTTGAATTCTCAAACTCTTTATTCTCAGTTTTCATAAAAAAATTTACTCCATTGGTTTTAACAAATTTAAAGCAATTATTAGATCAACAAGTTTTATCAAAAAATTTAAATTCTGAAAAAAATTCAGTAAAAGTGATAGGAATATCTGCTGTGTAGTTTTTATAAGAGTTACTTTCAAAATCACAAAATTTTAATTTCCACGCATGTAAAAACATTCTTTGGCAGTTACTCCTAGAGTCTTTAGTATTAGTACCATATTTTTGGTCTCCAAAAATTGGTAAATTTTTGCTTTGCAAATGAACTCTAATTTGATGAGTTCTCCCAGTTATAGGTTCACATTGAAGAAGACTTATCCAACCATGCTTCTTATGATTCAGGGTCTCTAAAGCTATTACTTTTGTAATTGCATGTTGACCAGTTGGATCCACTTTTACCATTCGTTCTCCTTTCTTGTTATAAAAACGCAATAAAGGTTTTCTGATTATTAATTGTGAACCTCTATCAATCTTGCCTTGGGAACACGCTAAGTAAGTTTTCTTAATTCTTCCCTCACGTAACTGACGATGTAAATTTAACAAAACTGGCCTTTTGCTTGAAATNAAAAGTAGTCCAGAAGTGTCTTTGTCTAGTCTGTGAACCAGTTGAAGATTGGGTTGATTTTTTATTTTTCTTAAACTCTCAATCAAACCAAAACTTTTGCCACTTCCGCCATGAACAGCTAAACCCTCTGCTTTATTGACAATTAACAAACCATTTGTTTCATCAATAATTTCTATTTTTTTTTNAATCTCTAAAAAATCAATGGAGTTTTCATCATTAAGTTCATCATATGAAGGTCGTGTTGGGATCCTTACTGGTGGAATTCTTATTTTTTGTCCTATTTGCAGTTTAAAAGAAGCATCAATTCTTCTACTATCAACTCTAACTTCCCCTTTTCTTATCATTCTGTAGACACGTGTTTTTGGAACACCTTTTAAATGAGAAAACAAAAAGTTATCAATTCTTTGCCCAACATGATCCTCATTTATAATCAGCAACATATTTAATCCAAGTAATATATAATATAATTTGTTTACCCTAACTTAGAATAGAATGATAGATAGAGTAAATCACCTTACAAATTTTCGGTTGTTATTTTTTCAAACATTATTTTGAAAATAATAGCCTTTTTAAATATGGGGAGCATGTATTTTCGCTAAATTGCTTATTAGTTACATGCATGTACATTACTTCCGAGGGGCACCCGAAGTGGGCTTCTGGCAATACTTACAGGACACAGTAGATAAAAAAAATGACTAAGCTACTTTTTGACAGTTTCAATAGCAACTTTGTTATTACAAGTATTTTTCAATCTNTTAAATTTTTTTACATTATTAGAAGAATATTTTCATTTTTTGTGCTTCTGTGCTCAGCAAAGATACCTCGTGAAATTGACTATCCCTGCAAAAAATTGGACTTAAGCATGTCCATGAATTGGAGATGGCAAAATGAAGAGAATGCTATTCAATGCAACTCATGCAGAAGAATTACGGGTAGCCACAGTTGATGGTCAAAAATTAATTGATTTTGATGTTGAAGTAGCTGGTAAAGAACAAAAGAAAAGTAATATTTATAAAGGTGTCGTTACTAGGGTCGAACAAAGTTTAGAAGCTTGCTTTGTCAACTACGGTGAAGAACGTCACGGATTTCTTCCGTTTAAAGAAATTGCAAAGGAATTTCAAAAAAACAACACCTCGGCTAGTTCCGAATTCAGAAGTAAATTTCCGATAAGCGAGGGTACCGAATTACTTGTTCAAATTGAAAAAGAAGAACGAGGTAATAAGGGTGCAGCATTGACAACTTTTATTTCTCTTGCTGGTAGATACTTGGTTTTAATGCCAAATAACCCAAGAGGCGGTGGTGTTTCCAGAAGGATCGAAGGTGAGGAAAGACAAGAACTTAAAGATGCCATAGACAAATTAGATTTAACAAGTGGTATGAGTGTAATTGCTCGCACAGCGGGCATTGGCAGATCAGTTGAAGAACTCAAGTGGGATTTAACCTATTTGACTCAACTTTGGAATGCGATCAGCGGCGCCAGATCCATACAACAAGGTGCTTATCTAATATATCAAGAATCTAGTTTGGTAATTAGAGCAATCAGAGATTACTTTCACCCTGAAGTAGGTGAAATACTCGTTGACACAGATGATATTTTTAATCAAGCAAAGCAATTTATGCAATATGTTATGCCTGATATGGAGCCTAGGGTCAAAAAGTACTCCGAGGATTTTCCGCTATACTCTAGATTTCAAATCGAGCACCAAATAGAGACTGCTTACTCAAGAGTTGTTCAACTTCCGCTGGGTGGAGCAATTGTTATCGATCATACAGAGGCTCTTGTCGCAGTTGATGTAAATTCGGCCCGCTCAACAAGGGGTTCAGATATTGAAGATACTGCTTTTAAAACTAATTTAGAGGCCGCTGAAGAAATTGGAAGGCAATTAAGGCTCAGGGACCTTGGAGGACTGATAGTAATTGATTTTATTGATATGGAATCAACTAAAAATCAAAGAGATGTTGAACAATGTTTGAAAGACTCGTTGTCAATCGATCGAGCAAGGGTTCAAATGGGTAAAATTTCAAGATTTGGATTAGTTGAATTGTCGAGACAAAGGCTACGTCCAGCATTGAACGAGGGGTCTCACATAACTTGTGCCAGATGTAATGGCGTTGGTGTGATAAGAGACATAAATTCCAGTGCTCTTCATATATTAAGGATCATCCAAGAAGAGTCGATGAAAGATGGAACATCTTCGATTTATGTACAAGTTCCAATAGAGGTAGCAACTTTTTTGCTAAACGAAAAAAGAACTGATCTAGCTACTTTAGAGGTTCAACTTAAAGTCACCATTGTTTTAATTCCAAATAAGTTTTTAGAAACCCCAAATTATTCGATTGAAAGATTGAAATTCGAAGATCCAAAATTGGATGAAAACAAACCCAGTTATAAAATTACTGAACAGCCTTCTTCGGAAGTCAAGTTCGTNTCATCAAAAGATGCGAAAAACAAAAAGGTTTCACAAAAGGCGGTTATCAAGGGAGTAGCTACAAAATTACCTGCCCCAGTCAACAAAAATAGAACTAACAAATTCTTTAATAACGTTTTTAGAAAAATTTTAGGTCTCTTTAACAATAAACATAATACAAAAAAAAGAAGTGTTGCAACTAAGCAAAGGGCTGTTAATCGCAGAAGAAATAAAGTCGATCAAAATTTCACCTCAAGTAGAAAAACAAACCCTAATCAAACCAAAGATAGAAGAAAAAACTCAGCAAGAATACATGAGAATGCAAGACAAAATACAAACTTAAACAAAGATAAAACGGATAGACAGGAAAAAAACAAACGNAAAGAACAACATCCTCGAGCAAAAACNCTANTCAATAATGANAATAGTAACTCAAATTCTTTAGATATAGACCGAAGCAAANATGATACTAACAGTGCCAAACTAAGAGNNGACGAAAAGAATAAATCAAACTTAAACGAACGACAGTTAAACGATAAAAACAAAAGGAAAAAAAGAAAACCTGTTAGAAAAGAGCAGAGGATAGATAATAGTCCAAAATCTATCGAAAATAAAACTGTTTACTCCTCTGAAGAAACATCAGATGAAAGCGAAAAAGTACTCGATGTAATAGCTTCCCCCACAATAAGCTTAGATGTTTTAAATGAAAACAAAAAGTCCGAAAGCAGAGATCACAAAAAAGAAACTGCTAACATCAAAGATACTAAACCAAGTTTAAATACTAATTCCAAAAAAAAGAATGAATCATTGAAGAAACTCGAGCTAGATATTGAATCCTCTGGCTTAGAATGGATTCAAACAAAACAGCAGGACGAGTTCGAATCAACAACTAAAGAAAAGAACTCTGAAAAACTAGGTAGAAAAATCACTAGAAAAAAAGTATTAATTCAAGATATCAATCCCCTCGAAATGGTCGAAACCAAGAAAACTGATCTGTAAATTTAATGAAAACCATAAAAATAGTCTCCAAAATTGGATTAGAAAAAAGTTATTTTTCCAAAAAACCTTTTGCATTTTTGAATCACCAAAAAAAGATGCCTTTAGATAAGTTCAATAGAAAATTGACTGACGTTAGAATATCTCTTATCGATAAATGTAATTTTCGATGTACATATTGCATGCCTAAAACCGTTTTTGATGATAACTATCAATTTTTAGGTAATAAAGATTTGCTTACATTTGAAGAGGTCGTTTTTCTTTCTTCAGCTTTTATTAAGTTGGGTGCTGAAAAGCTTAGACTTACAGGTGGTGAACCATTGTTAAGAAAGAATGTAGAGGACCTTATAAAAGTTCTTGCTAATCTTAGAACCATTGAAAGAAAACCTGTTGAAATCGCACTTACTACCAATGGAACACTTTTGTTTAACAAAGCACAATCATTGTTTGATGCAGGCTTGCAAAGAATCACTGTAAGTTTAGACTCTTTAAATCAAGAAATTTTTGAAGCTATTTCTGACACTAATTTCAATGTAAAAGAAATTTTGAAAGGAATAGACCATGCAAAGAAAATAGGTTTAGAAGTAAAAGTTAACATGGTGGTAAGAAAGGGTTTAAACGAGAATCAAATAATACCAATGGCCAAATACTTCAAAAATCGTGGAGTAACCCTACGATTCATTGAGTTTATGGATGTAGGGTCGTCTAATTCATGGAAAAAAGAAAAGGTTGCTACTTCACAAGAAATCTTAACCCTTCTAAAAAAAGAATTTGTTCTTAATTATATAGGTCGTGAAAATGCAAATGATGTTTCTGAAAAATGGCAATATGATTGTGACGAAACCCAGATTGGTCTAATTTCTTCAGTTACTAATCCTTTTTGTAAAAATTGCACTAGAGCTAGAATTTCTGCTGACGGGTTTCTTTATACATGTCTGTTCGCTTCCAATGGTTTTGACCTCAAGTCAATATTAAGATCCACAATTAACAACTCCGATAAATCAAATCTTGACCAAAAAAACCGTATTATTGAGTTACTAACACAACATATTAGTGAAATTTGGCATCATAGAGCAGACAGATACTCGGAACTGAGGTCTTTGAATCCGGAAACCTCAAAAAAAAGAAAAATTGAGATGAGTTATATTGGCGGATAAATATTATTGACGAATTTTTAGATGAAGCGGACTTGGCATTGTTGAAAAATAAGCCGAAATATTCGTGATATCTTCATTTGTTAAAGTTGAAGCGATTCCAGACATAACAGCGTTTTTCCTGGCTCCTGATTTGTAATCATGAAGTGCTTGTGACAAGTAATCCTGATGTTGACCAGCAAGGATGGGGTAAGAAGGTAGTATAGCTGTTATACCATCTTTTCCATGACATCCAGCGCAAACACCTTCAGCCTTCTCTTTGCCAGCATTTAAATCAAGAGCAAAAGCGAAATTAGAGAAGAGACCTGAAATTAACAAAATAAAAAAACCTGATCTTAAGTAATTATTCATTTATAGCTCGCAATTCTCATTTTAATTACTGCTTTAGTGTACTGTAAAAAGTTGCAACATCTGCAATATCTTGATCTGTCATAGAGCCAGCAACAGCCCTCATACTGGGGTGGCTCCTTTCCTCGCTTCTGTAGGCTTTTAGAGCAGAAACAATATATTCGCTTCGTTGACCAGCGATTTTTGGTACTCTGTATGTTTTTGGAAAGGCGGTTTTATACTCAGCTATTCCATGACAACCAACACACATGGAAATTTTGTTTTTACCTGCCTCTATGTCTCCAACAACTTCAGCTTGAACTGGGTTAGCCGATATCAAAAATACACCTGAGCATACAGATGCAATCAAGAATTTAAAAAGGTTGTTAAAAATGAAAAATTTTGAAAACATTGAATCTCCCACAAAAATCCTAAATTAATATAACAAGTTTAACACTTAGTTTAAAATTATTTTGAAAGCCCCTCCAAAAGAAAACCGTTAAGCCTTCGGACAAACGAAGCTGGATCATCAGGTTGACCACCCTCAGCTAGTAAAGCTTGGTCAAACAAGAGACTCACTAGATCACTAAAAACAGTGGAAACGCCATCAGAAACTTGGCTTCCGTCTGGACCTACTATCTGGCCTCCACCAGCATCGCTTTCCTTAATTAGTGCTGCAACAATAGGATGCGTTGGGTTTAACTCTAATATAGGTTTTCTATCCGGAACATTTTGACCAGCTGATTTCAACAATCTTTCAAGATGACCACTCACATCGTT